>CADCTH010000397.1 GCA_902805495.1 uncultured Actinomycetospora sp. | reverse complement strand
GCGGGCTCGGGCTGGCCGCGACCCCGCTGCTCGAGCTGCCCGCGGTCGGCGCCGCCGTCGTCGCCCTCGTCCCCCGGCGACGTCCCGGGCCCGCGGTCGTCGACGGGGCCGCCCCGTCCCGCGCGGTCGCCGGCACCGACGACTGGCGGCGCTTCGGGTGGCTCACCGGCGTCGTCGTCACGCGCTCGGTGCTCTTCTACGGGCTCAGCGCGTTCCTCGCCGTGCACCTCGCGATCCGATTCGGGTTCGGGCCCGCCCTCGCCGCGACGACGCTCGGGGTCTTCACCGGCAGCGGCGCGGTCGCGACGATCGCGAGCAGCGCGCTCACCCGCCGCTTCGGGAGGACGGCGGTCCTGCGCGGCTCCTACGTCGCGGCCCTCCCGCTGCTCGCCGCGACGCTGCTCGCGCCGTCCCCGGTCACCGCGCTCGTCGCGACGGCGGCGCTCGGCGCGGCGCTGGGCGTGCCCGTCCCGGTGCACACGACGCTCGGGCAGGCCTACCTCCCGCACCACCTGGGCTTCGCCGCGGCGATCACCCTCGGGCTCGCGGTGAGCGCCGGCGGCCTCGCGTCGCCGGTGCTGGGGGCGCTCGCCGACCACGCGGGCACGACTGTGGCCCTGGCGGTCCTGCTCGTCTGCCCCGCGCTCGCGGCGCTGCTGGCCCTCGCGCTCGTGGACCCGCCGCCGGCCCCGGACGAGGAACGAACGGGGAGTTCGCGCGCGTAGAAGCAGCATTCAGAGGAGCACGCCGATAGGCCGTTCGCTGCGCCTCACGAACGACGCCGGCGCCGCACCAGGACCACGACGGCGGCGACGAGGACGACGCCCGCGAGCACGGCGCCGAGGGCGAGCAGCGGGCCCGGGAGGCCGGAGTCGGCGCGCTCGGTGGGCGCCGGCGTCGCGACCGGGGCCGCCGGCGTCCCGCCCACCAGGCCCACGGCGTCCGGCACCACGCGCACCGTGGCCGGCTCGCTGCCGACCGGGGTCTCGCCGGCCGAGAGCACGCTCCCGTCCGGGGTGAACGCGATCGCCTCGCCCTGGGTCTCGCCGGGCAGCGGCACGCGCACGGGAGGGCCGGCCAGCGCGGCGACGACGTCCTCGGCCCGCGCGGTGCCGCCCGGCGCGGCGTAGAGCCAGGCGTCGGTGTAGGTGCGCAGCGCGACGACCCGCCCGTCGGCGGAGATCGCGCCCCCGGTGACGCTGCCGGCCCCGACGATGGTCAGGGCCTCGCCGCGCACGACGACCTCGCCGGCCCGCCGCAGCGGGCGTGGCTCGAGCGCCGGCTCCTCCCCCGCGGGCTCGTCGGCGACGTAGAGGCCGCTGCGCCCGCCGAGGTCCTTGGTGACGATCACCGGGCGGTCGTCGCCGGGCATCAGCAGCGACTCGGCGTCGTGCGCGCCGTCGGGGTAGGCGAAGCGGATGATCACTTGACCGCCGTCGGGGTCCAGGCGCAGTACCGCCACCGACGCGCGTCGCCGGGCGTTGTCGCCGGTGTCGGCGAGCCACAGGGTGCCGTCGGCGCTGCGGGCGAGGTCCTCGACGTCGCGCCCGTCGATCGGCACCCCGCGCAGCCCGACGGCGGCGCAGTCGGCGTCGAGGCGGAAGACCGTGCTCGGGTTGCCGCTGTCGTTGACCACCTGCAGGCCCTCGGGGCCGTCGACGAGCCCCGAGACCTCGGCGAGGCGCGGGTCGTCGAGCGTGCACCGCGGCTGCGGGGCGGCCGACGCGGGCACCGCGACGCCCAGCCCGACCACGACGAGCAGCGCGAGCGCGACGAGCGCGACGGCGCGGTTCAGGACACGTGCGCGGGGTCGACCGCCGACCGCCGCATCGAGGCCGCCAGCTCCTCGGAGACCCGCGCGTGCAGCACGGTGCCGTCCTCGGTGTGGCGCTCGCCGAGCACCTCGCCCTCGCCGTGGGCCCGGGCCACCAGCGCGCCCTCGGTGTAGGGCAGCACGACCTCGAGCTCGACGTCGGGGTGCGGGAGCTCCTCGGCCAGGCGCGCCCGCAGCCGGTCGAGCCCCTCGCCGGTGCGCGCGGACACGAAGACCGCGCCGGGCAGGGCCGCGCGCAGTTGCGCGATGGCCATCGGCTCGGCGGCGTCGACCTTGTTCACCACGAGCATCTCGGGCGGCGCCGACGTGTCGAGCTCGGCGAGCACCTCGCGCACGGCCGCGATCTGGTCCTGGGCCGAGGGGTCGGAGCCGTCGACGACGTGCAGGAGCAGGTCGGCGTCGCCCACCTCCTCCAGCGTGGAGCGGAAGGCGTCGACGAGCTGGTGGGGCAGGTGGCGCACGAACCCGACGGTGTCGGTGAGCGTGACCTCGCGCCCGTCCCCGGTCTCCCAGCGCCGCGTGGTGGGGTCGAGGGTCGCGAACAGCGCGTCCTGGACCAGCACCCCGGCGTCGGTGATCGCGTTGAGCAGGCTCGACTTGCCGGCGTTGGTGTAGCCGGCGATCGCGACCGACGGCACCGACCGCGCCTGCCGGCGGCCCCGCTTGGTCTCGCGGACCGTCGACATCGCCTCGATCTCGCGGCGCAGCTTGGCGATGCGCTGGTGGATGCGGCGGCGGTCCGTCTCGAGCTTGGTCTCGCCGGGACCACGGGTCCCGACGCCGCCGCCCCCGGAACCACCCGCACCGCCACCCTGGCGGGACAGCGACTCGCCCCAGCCGCGCAGGCGGGGCAGGAAGTAGCGCAGCTGGGCCAGCTCGACCTGCGCCTTGCCCTCCTTGGAGCTCGCGTGCTGGGCGAAGATGTCGAGGATCAGCGCGGTGCGGTCGATGACCTTGACCTTGAGCTTCTCCTCGAGCTGGCGCAGCTGTCCGGGCGAGAGCTCGCCGTCGGCGATGACCGTGTCGGCGCCGGTGGCCTGCACGGTCTCGCGCAGCTCGGCCACCTTGCCCGAGCCGACGAACGTGGCGGGGTCGGGGTTCTGACGCCGCTGGACGAGCCCGTCGAGCACCTCGGAGCCCGCGGTCTCGGCCAGGCGGGCCAGCTCGACGAGCGAGGCGTCGGCCTCCCGCGCGGTGCCCTGCGTCCACACCCCGATGAGCACGACGCGCTCGAGGCGCAGCTGGCGGTACTCGACCTCGGTGACGTCGGTGAGCTCGGTGGAGGCGCCGGAGAGGCCCGGGACGCGCCGCAGCGACGAGCGCTCCTCGAGGTCGAGGGCGCCGCCGGTGGGCTCGTCGCGCACGGGCGGCTGCTCGTCGTCGGGAGCTGCGTCGAGGGCGAAGCCGTCGGCGTCGAGCCGGATGTCGCTGCTGCGGTCACGACGGCCGGCCCGCGGGTGCTGCGTGGGCGGGGTGGGCGGGGTCGCACGGGGGTCCTGCGCTGCG
>CADCTH010000396.1 GCA_902805495.1 uncultured Actinomycetospora sp. | reverse complement strand
GCGCCACGCGGGTCGCGGGGTTCACGCGCTCGGTCGGCGCCGGGCCGGCACTGCCCGGCAGCGGCAGCGGCTCGCCCCGGCTGACGGCGGCGACGGCGTGCGCGACCTCGCCGCCGGTGGCGTAGCGCTGGCGCGGGTCCTTCGACAGCGTCGCCTCGATGAGCTGGCGGACCACGGGCGGCACGTCGTTCGGCAGCGGCGGCAGCGGGTCGCGGATGTGCATCATCGCGACCGTCACCGCGTTCTCCGACAGGTACGGCCGCCGCCCGGCGAGGCACTCGTAGCCCACGACGCCGAGCGAGTAGACGTCCGACGCGGGCCCCGCGTCGCCGCCGCCGGCCTGCTCGGGGGCGATGTAGTGCGCGGTGCCCATGACCATGCCCGAGCGGGTCACCGGCGCCGCGTCCACCGCCTTCGCGATGCCGAAGTCGGTGATCTTCACCTGGCCGGTGGGCATCACGAGGATGTTGCCGGGCTTGACGTCGCGGTGGACCAGCCCGCGCTCGTGCGCGGCCTCGAGCCCGTGGCCGCACTGCTCGAGGATGTCGAGGGTGTAGTCGACCCCGAGCCTTCCGTGCACGGCGAGGATCTGGGCCAGCGGCTCGCCGCGCACCAGCTCCATGACGAGGTAGGCGGTGGGCACCTGCACCGTGCCGCTGGCGGTGGACCACTCGGTGGTGGTCTCGCCGTAGTCGTGCACCGCGGTGATGCCGGAGTTGTTCAGGCTCGCGGCGGTGCGCGCCTCGGTGCGGAAGCGCTGGAGGAACTCGGGGTCGCCGGTCAGCTCGGCTTTGAGGATCTTGACGGCGACCGTGCGCCCCAGCCGCGAGTCCTCGGCCTCCCACACCTCGCCCATGCCGCCGACCGCGATCCGCCGGCCGAGCCGGTAGCGGTCGCCGATGAGGGACCCCGTCGTGGGTGCCACTAGGAATTCCCTCCCAGGGCGGCGGCGATGACCGCGCGGCCGATCGGTGCGGCCACCGAGCCGCCGGTGGCCTCCTCGCCGCGGTTGCCGCCGCGCTCGACGATGACCGACACGGCGATCTGCGGGTTGGGCACCGGGCCGAACGCGTCGTACCAGGTGTGCGGCGGGTTGGTCTTGGGCGACCCGCCCCACTCCGCGGTGCCGGTCTTCGACGCGATCTGGACGCCGGGGATCTTGCCCTCGGCGGAGCCGTTGTTCTCGGAGCCGATCATCAGCTGGGTGAGCGTGTCGGCGGTGGACTGCGAGAACGCGCGGGCCAGGCGGTCGGGCTCGGTGGTGTCGACGGTGGAGAGGTCCTGGCCCTGGATCTGGGCGATCGCGTTCGGCGTCAGCGGCACGCCCCCGTTGGCGACGGTCGAGGCGATCCTGGCGTTCTGCAGCGGGGTGAGCCGCACGTCGCGCTGGCCGATGCCCGACTGGGCCAGCGACGCGCCGTCGGCGAGGTCACCGAGCTCGGAGGCCTGCACGGGCATCGGCACGGTCAGCCCCGGGTTGCCGAAGCCCAGCGAGGAGGCGGTGGCGCGCATCCGCTCGGCGCCCACCTGCACGGCGAGCTGGGCGAACGGGCCGTTGCACGACTTGGCGAACGCGGTCGCGAAGGGGACGGTGGCTCCTGGGCCACAGGGCTTCCCGTCGTAGTTCTCCAGCTGTGTCGTGCTGTCGGGCAGCGTGATGCGCGGCGCCGCGGTGACGGGGCTCTGCGGACTGATGGCCCCGGCCTCGAGCGCCGCCGCCGTGGTCACGATCTTGAAGGTGGAGCCGGGCGGGTAGGTCTCGCTGAGCGCCCTGTTCGTGAGCCGCGGAGGCTCGGCCTCGTTGAGGCTCTCCCACGCCTCCTCCTGCGTCTCGCCGTTGTGGCTGGCCAGGGGGTTCGGGTCGTACGACGGCGTCGAGACCATCGCGAGGATCTCGCCGGTCTGCGGGCGGATCGCGACGACCGAGCCCTGGTAGCCGCGGCGGGCCATCGCCTCGTACGCCGCGCGCTGGATGCGCGGGTCGATGCTCAGCACGACGTTGCCGCCGGCCGGGTCGCGCCCGGTGATGGCGTCGGAGATGCGGCGCACGAACAGCCGGTCGTCGCTGCCGTTGAGCACCGGGTCCATGGCGCGCTCCATGCCGCCGGCGCCGTAGATCTGGGAGTAGTAACCGGTCACGGGCGCGTAGAGCGGCCCGTCGGTGTACTGGCGCTGGTAGCGCAGCCGGTCGCCCGGGTCGGGGCTCTCGACGCTCTGGGCGAGCACCTCGCCACCGGCCGAGATCTGGCCGCGCTGGCGCGAGTACTCGTCGAGCAGGACGCGGGCGTTGCGCGGGTCGGCGCGGTACTCGTCGGCCTTGACGACCTGGATCCAGGTGGCCTGCCCCAACAGCAGCAGGACGAGCACCATGACCGCGAGGGAGACCCGTCGCAGCGGGGTGTTCACTCTCCTCGGGTCCTTCCTCGCGGGGCGCCGTCGGCCGGGGCGGCCGCGGTCTGGCGCACGCCCTGCGGGGGAGTGCGCACCTGGTCGCGCGAGACCATCTCCGTGCTGGCCTCGGCCAGGGGCGCGAGCGGTGCCTGCGCCGGCCCCGGCGTCGCGCCGGGGCGCTTCTCGGCGGCCGGCTGTCGCGCGGCGTTGGACACCCGCAGCACCAGGGCGACGAGAGCATAGTTGGCCACCAGCGACGACCCGCCGTAGGACACGAACGGGGCCGTGATGCCGGTGTTGGGGATGAGGTTGATGACCCCGCCGACGACCACGAACACCTGCCACGCGATGGCGAAGCCGAGGCCGGCGGCGAGCAGCTTGCCGAACGTGTCGCGCACGGCCAGCGCGCTGCGCATCGCCCGGGTGGCCAGCACGCAGTAGAGCATCAGCAGCGCGGCGATCCCGACGAGCCCGAGCTCCTCGCCGAGCGAGGTGAAGATGAAGTCGGTGCTCGCGAACGGCACGAGCTCGGGCCGGCCCGCCCCGAGACCGGTGCCGCCCATCCCGCCGGTGGCGAGGCCGAACAGGCCCTGGCTGACCTGGTACCCGCGGCCGTTGTAGTCGGCGAACGGGTCGAGCCAGACCGACACGCGGACCTGGACGCGGGACACGAAGGTCCACGCGGCGAAGGCGCCCGCGCCGAAGATGGTCAGGCCGATGATCACCCACGAGATGCGCTCGGTGGCGATGTAGAGCATCACCAGCACGATCCCGAAGAACATAAGCGAGGTGCCCAGGTCGGACTCGAAGACCAGCACGGCCATCGCGACGCCCCAGGCCACGAGCAGCGGGCCGAGGTCGCGGGGGCGGGGGAACGTCATGCCGAGGAAGCGCTTGCCCGCGGTGGTGAACAGGTCGCGCTTGACGACGAGGAACGACGCGAAAAACACGACGAACAGGATCTTGGCGAACTCACCGGGCTGGATGCTGGCCGGACCGATGCGGATCCAGATGCGCGCGCCGTTGACCTCCGAGAGCGAGGCGGGCAGCACCGCGGGCAGGGCGAGCAGGACCAGGCCGACGAAGCCGGCCGTGTAGCCGTACCGCGAGATCGTGCGGTGGTCGGGCACGAGCGCGAGCACCCCGACGAAGAACACGAGGCCGACCGCGGTCCAGCCGACCTGGCGCAGCGCCTCCTGCGTGGGCTCCTCGTTGCCGAGGCTCGCCGCGCGGGCCATCCGCGCGAGGTCGACCCGGTGGATCATGACCAGCCCCAGGCCGTTGAGCAGGGCGGCCACGGGGAGCACCAGCGGGTCGGCGTACGGGGCGAACCTGCGCACCGCGAGGTGCGCCGCCGCGAGCAGCGCGAGGTAGGCCGCGCCGAGGTAGAGCAGGGTCCAGCTGAGCTCCTGCTCCTGGTTGGCCTCGACCAGCGCCAGGGCGCCCGTGGTGAGCACCGCGGCGAACGCGAGCAGGGCGAGCTCGACCCCGCGCCGCGTGGAGACGGCGGCCGCGACCGCCGGCCGCAGCGCGGTGCGGTCGGCGGGGCGCTCGATGCCGGGGGCTCCGGGCGAGCCGGAGGCGCCGGGAGCGGTCGGGCCCGCCACT
>CADCTH010000395.1 GCA_902805495.1 uncultured Actinomycetospora sp. | reverse complement strand
GCTGGGCGAGGTCGCGCTGCCCCTGGCCGCCCTGGCCGCGTCCCTGCCCCACGGCGCCCAGGCCGTCGACGATCGCGCGCGCCAGCGCCGCCATCGCCGCGGTGTCGCCGTCCCGCAGCAGGCCGGCGAGCAGGTCGCGCAGCGCCTCGACGTCCACCGAGCCGTCCTCGGCGTAGGGCAGCGCGACCTCGCCCAGCGCCGCGCCCTGTCCCAGCGGGAACCACAGGTCGAACAGCGCGTCGAACACCGCGCGCTGCCCCGAGCGGCGCAGCATCGCCGCCGCCAGGCCCTCGCGCAGCTGCTCGCGGCGCAGGAGGTCCAGCTCGGCGATCACCGCCGCCGCGTCCACCGACTCGCCCGGGCCCACCGCGATCCCCGCGCGGCGCAGGGCCCCGACGAAGTCGACGAGGTGGGCGGGCAGGCCGCCGTGGACGGGTGGGGCGCTCATCAGTTGAGCCGGAGCTCCGCGACCGCGCGCTGGGCGTCGGCCTGGTGCTTGAGCACGACGCCGAGGGTCGAGCGCACGGTGTCGTCGTCGAGGGTGTCGAGGCCGAGCGCGAGCAGGGTCCGGCCCCAGTCGATCGTCTCGGACACCGACGGCGCCTTGCGCAGCTGGATGCCGCGCAGCACCCCGACGATGCGCACGAGCTCCTCGGCCAGCGCCTCGCCCAGCTGCGGCACGCGCGTGAGGACGATGCGGCGCTCGAGCTCGGGGTCGGGGAAGTCGAGGTGCAGGAACAGGCAGCGCCGCTTGAGCGCCTCGGACA
Organism: uncultured Actinomycetospora sp.; assembly: GCA_902805495.1. Taxonomy (GTDB): domain Bacteria; phylum Actinomycetota; class Actinomycetes; order Mycobacteriales; family Pseudonocardiaceae; genus Actinomycetospora. The sequence continues at coordinate 6,630 of CADCTH010000395.1, read as the reverse complement.
GCTCGCGCGTCGCGTTGGACGTCAGGAGGGTGAACGGCCGCTGGTTGGCCGTGACCGTGCCCCACTCCGGCACGGTGACCTGGAAGTCGCCGAGCACCTCCAGCAGCAGGCCCTCGACCTCGACGTCGGCCTTGTCGGTCTCGTCCACCAGCAGCACGGTCGGCTCGGTGCGCCGGATCGCGGTGAGCAGCGGGCGCGGCAGCAGGAACTCCTCGGAGAACACGTCGTCGCGCGTGGCGTCCCACGCCTCGCCCTGGCTCGCGGTGATGCGCAGCAGCTGCTTGGCGTGGTTCCACTCGTAGAGCGCGCGGGCCTCGTCGATGCCCTCGTAGCACTGCAGCCGCACCAGGCCCGAGCCCGTCGCCTCGGCCACCGCCCGCGCCAGCTCGGTCTTCCCGACCCCGGCCGGGCCCTCCACGAGCAGCGGCTTGCCGAGACGGTCGGCGAGGAAGACGGTGGTCGCCACGGCCGTCGACGCGAGGTAGCCGACGTCGGCCAGCCGGGTGCTGACGTCGTCGACGGAGTCGAACAACGCCTTCTGGGCCTGGTGGCCGGCCGGCTCGGTGCTCACGGGCCGCATCCTGCCCGCCGCGTCCCCGCTTGTCCCGGGGATGTGGCCGGTCCGGCGGGTAGGGGCACCTCCGGTGCCAGCGTGGGGGCCACGCTGGCGTCGGACGCCAGAAAACCCCCCACGACGGCGCCGTTCCGCCGCGGTCGTCGGCACGCGCAGCAGCATCTCCCGCCGTGATCAACGTATAGCGCGCCACGGGGCTTGTGGCAAGCCCTTCCCCGCACCGGAAAATCGCCGTCCTCGCTGGTCAGGAGACGGGAGAACACCCCATGACGGACGGGCCGACGCCCTTCGAGGTCCACGGGTCGGGCGCGCTGCTGCACGGGACCAAGGCGGACCTCGCGGTCGGCGACCTGCTGGTCCCCGGCCGCCTCTCGAACTTCGAGGAGGGGCGGGTGATGAACCACGTCTACGTGACCGCGACGCTCGACGCCGCGGCCTGGGGCGCCGAGCTGGCCGCCGGCGACGCTCCCGGGCGCATCTACCTCGTGGAGCCCCTCGGCGAGATCGAGGACGACCCCAACGTCACCGACAAGAAGATGCCGGGCAACCCCACCCGCTCCTACCGGACCCGCGAGCCCGTCCGCGTCGTCGGCGAGCTCGAGGGCTGGACGGGCCACACCGCCGAGCAGCTCCAGGCGATGGCGGACGCCCTCGCCGATCTCCGGCGACGGGGAGCCGCGGTCATCCACGACTGACCGGTGCCGGTCCCGGCTGTCGGACCCGTCGTCCACCATGGAGCCATGACCGTCACCGCCGCTCCCGACCTGCGCGCCGACGCCGAGGCCACGCTCCAGCGCCTCGCCGGGCCCGACGCCGCGCTGCGCGAGGACCAGTGGGCGGCCGTCCACGCGCTGGTCGCCGAGGGGCGCCGGGCCCTGGTGGTGCAGCGCACCGGGTGGGGCAAGTCGGCGGTGTACTTCGTGGCCACGGCCCTGCTGCGCGCGGCCGGCAAGGGGCCCACGGTGATCGTCAGCCCGCTGCTCGCGCTGATGCGCAACCAGATCGAGGCGGCGGGCCGCGCCGGCATCCACGCCGTGACGGTCAACTCGGCCAACACCGACGACTGGTCGCTGGTCTACCGCCAGGTCCAGGCCGGCGAGGTCGACGTCCTGCTCGTCAGCCCGGAGCGGCTGAACAACCCCGAGTTCCGCGACCAGGTGCTGCCCGAGCTCTCGCGCACCGCGGGGATGCTCGTGGTCGACGAGGCGCACTGCATCTCCGACTGGGGGCACGACTTCCGGCCCGACTACCGGCGCCTGCGCACGCTCATCGCCGAGCTGCCCGCGGGCGTCCCGGTGCTCGCCACCACGGCCACGGCCAACGACCGGGTGACCACGGACGTCGCCGACCAGCTGGGGGTGTCGCACGCCAACGCCGAGGCCCTCGTCCTGCGCGGCGAGCTCGACCGCGAGTCGCTGCGCCTCGCCGTGCTGCCGCTGGACAAGGGCGCCGACCGGTTCGCCTGGCTCGCCCAGCACCTCGACGACCTGCCGGGCTCGGGCATCGTCTACACGCTGACGGTCTCGGCCGCCGACGAGCTGGCCGCGTTCCTGCGCGAGCGGGGTCACGCCGTCGCCTCCTACACCGGCAAGACCGACCCGGCCGAGCGCGAGCGCGCCGAGGACGACCTGCTGGCCAACCGGGTCAAGGCGCTGGTGGCCACCAGCGCGCTGGGCATGGGCTTCGACAAGCCCGACCTCGGCTTCGTCGTCCACCTCGGGGCGCCGCAGTCGCCGGTGGCCTACTACCAGCAGATCGGGCGCGCCGGCCGTGGCGTCGAGCGCGCCGAGGTGCTGCTGCTCCCCGGGCCCGAGGACCGCGACATCTGGGCCTACTTCGCCTCGCTCGCCTTCCCCGCCGAGCCCCAGGTCCGCGTCGCCCTCTCCGTTCTCGGCGACGCCGGGCGGCCGCTGTCCACCGCGGCGCTCGAGCCGCGCGTGGAGCTCAGCCGCGGCCGGCTGGAGATGATGCTCAAGGTCCTCGACACCGACGGCGCGGTCCGCCGGGTCAAGGGCGGCTGGGAGGCCACGGGGCAGGCCTGGGAGTACGACGGCGCCCGCTACACCGGGCTGGCCAAGGCCCGGCGCGCCGAACAGCAGGCGATGCTCGACTACATCGCCACCGACGGCTGCCGCATGGAGTTCCTGCGCCGCCAGCTCGACGATCCCGGCGCCACCCCGTGCGGACGCTGCGACAACTGCACCGGTCGCCACGCCGACCCGACGATCGGCGAGGACGTCCGGGTGCAGGCGCAGACGACGCTCGACCGGCCCGGCGTCCCGCTGCCGCCGCGCAAGCAGTGGCCCAGCGGCATGGACGCCCTCGACGTCCCGCTCAAGGGCAAGATCAAGGCCGAGGAGGCCGCCGAGGAGGGGCGGGCGATCGGCCGGCTCACCGACGTCGGGTGGGGCCCGCGGCTGCGCCCGCTGATGCGCACCGACGACCTCGCCCCCGACGCCGTCATCGACGCCGCCGTCGAGGTGCTCAAGGGCTGGGACTGGGCGCAGCGCCCGGCCGGCGTGGTGTGGCTGCCCTCGCGGCGGCGGCCGGTGCTGGTGGAGAGCTTCGCCCAGCGCATCGCCTCGATCGGCCGTCTCCCGCTGCTCGGGGCCCTCGCCGACGGCGCGCCCCCGCTCTACGAGGATCCCGAGGACGACAGCGAGCCCGAGCCGCCCAACTCCGCGCAGCGCCTCGCCGAGGTGTGGTTCCGGCTCTCGGTGCCTCCGGGGTTCGACCCCTCCGGGGGCCCGGTGCTGCTCGTCGACGACGTGGCCGACTCGGGGTGGACGCTGACGGTCGCCGCTGCCCTCCTGCGCCGCGCCGGCGCGCCCGCGGTGCTGCCCCTCGTCGTGGCCACCACGGGCTGACCACGGGCTGACCACCGCGGGCCGGGCGGCCGGTTCCGTGACGTCGCCGCGCCTGGTAAGCCGTGCGGTGTGACCATCGCCGCTCTGTTCCGCTACCCCGTCAAGTCGATGCTCGGGGAGTCCCTCACGCGTGCCGTGCTCGACGAGCGCGGCGTGATCGGTGACCGGGCGTACGCCGTGCTCGACGTCGAGTCCGGCGTCGTCGCCAGCGCCAAGGTGCCCAAGCGCTGGGCCAAGCTGCTCGAGTTCTCCGCCGTGTTCGCCGGCGAGCCGGTGCCCGGGGAGGCGGCGCCGCCCGTGATCATCACGTTCCCGGACGGCTCCACGCGCCGCAGCGACGACGGCGGCATCGACCAGGCGCTCTCCGACGTCCTCGGCCGCGAGGTCAAGCTCATCACCACGCCTCCCGACGGCGTGGCGTTCGAGGAGCTGTGGGTCGACATCGAGGGCGTCGAGCGCGCCGAGCTCGGCCCCGAGTACATCATCGAGGCCACCACCAAGCGCCAGGAGGACACCGGCGAGGCGATCAGCCGCTTCGACGTGGCCGGGTTCGCCCCGCCCGGGCGCTTCTACGATCTCTGCGCCATGCACGTCATCACCCAGTCGACGCTGGACCGCCTGCGCGAGCTCGCGCCCGACAGCGACTTCGACGCCCGCCGCTACCGCCCCAACGTCGTCCTCGAGGGCAACGAGCCGGGCTTCGTCGAGAACGAGTGGCCGGGCCGCGAGATGACCCTGGGCAGCGACGTCCGGCTCGCGTTCAGCTTCCAGACCATGCGCTGCGTGATGACGACGATGGCCCAGGACGGCCTCCCCGAGGACCGCAACACGCTGCGCACCGTCGCGAAGAACAACCGGATCCAGATCGAGCACCCCGTCGTCGGCGGGAAGTGGGCCTGCGCCGGGGTCTACGCCGACGTCAGCGCGGGCGGCGAGGTCGCCGTCGGCGACGCCCACGCCTGACGGCCCGCCCACCCGCCGACAGGGAAGGACACCGGTGGATCCCCGCTCGAGCACGGTCGACGGGGTGCTGGCGCGCAGCGCGCGTCGCGCCCCCGACCGCGTCGCCCTGCACTTCGCCGACCGCACGTGGACCTACCGCGAGCTCGACGACGCCGTCACCCGCGCCGCCGGGTACCTCGGCGAGCTGGGCGTCGGCGCCGGCGACCGGGTCGCCACCTACGGGCGCAACTCCGACGCCTACCTGCTCGCGTTCCTCGGGTGCGGGCGGCTCGGCGCCGTCCACGTGCCGATCAACTACGCGCTCACCGGCGAGGAGCTGGGCTACCTCGTCGAGCAGTCCGGGAGCCGGTTGCTGCTGATCGATCCGGCACTGGCCGGCCCCGTCGACGCGCTGCCCGAGCAGCCCAAGCAGGTCGTGCCCCTGCGCGACGCGCCGGGCTCGCTGCTCGAGCGGGCCCGCACGGGCGAGCTGCCCGAGCTCACCAGCACCGTCGCCGACAGCGACCTCGTGCAGCTGCTGTACACCTCGGGCACGACCTCGCGGCCCAAGGGCGCGATGATGACCCACCGCGCGCTGGTGCACGAGTACGTCTCGTGCGTGCACGCGATGGGCATGACCGGCGAGGACGACCCGCTGCACCCGATGCCGCTCTACCACTCGGCGGGCATGCACTGCTTCCTCATGCCCTACCTCATGGTCGGCGCGGTCAACCACCTCATGGAGGCCCCGGACGTCCCCGAGGTGCTGCGCCGCGTCGAGGCCGACCGCATCGGCGCGGTGTTCCTCGCGCCGACGGTGTGGGTGCCGCTGGCCAACCACGCCGACTTCCCCACCCGCGACCTGTCGAGCCTGCGCAAGGCGTTCTACGGCGCGTCGATCATGCCCGGACCGGTGCTGGCGCGGCTGCGCGAGCACCTGCCCGGACTGCGGGTCTACAACTGCTTCGGCCAGTCCGAGATCGGCCCGCTGGCGACGGTGCTGCAGCCCGAGGAGCACGACGAGCGCCCCGAGTCGTGCGGGCGCCCGGTGCTGTTCGTCGAGCTGCGGGTGATCGACGACGACGGGCACGACGTCGAGCCGGGCGGCACCGGCGAGGTGGTGTACCGCTCGCCGCAGCTGTGCGAGGGCTACTGGGACAAGCCCGAGGAGACCGCCGAGGCGTTCCGCGACGGCTGGTTCCACTCGGGCGACCTCGTGCGCATCGACGACCAGGGCTACATCACCGTCGTCGACCGGATCAAGGACGTGATCAACACCGGTGGCGTGCTCGTCGCGTCACGCGAGGTGGAGGACGCGCTCTACACCCACGAGGCCGTCGCCGAGGCCGCGGTGATCGGGATCCCCGACGAGCGGTGGATCGAGGCGGTGGCGGCGTTCGTGGTGCTCAAGGGCGAGGCCACCGAGGCCGACCTCATCGCCCACGCGCGGTCCCGGCTCGCCGGCTTCAAGACGCCGAAGGCCGTGTACCTGGTCGACGAGCTGCCCCGCAACCAGTCGGGGAAGCTGCTCAAGCGGGTGCTGCGCGACCAGGTGCCGTCCTGATGCAGGACGAGGTGACCGAGCACGTCCGGGCCGCGCCCGAGACGGTGTGGGAACTGGTCGCCGACGTGACCCAGACGCACCGCTACAGCGAGGAGACCTTCGAGGCCGAGTGGCTCGGCGGGGCGACCGGGCCGGCGGTGGGCGCGCTGTTCCGGGGGCACGTCAAGCGCAACGGCCGGGGGCCGACGTACTGGTCGACCTGCCGGGTCACCGCCTGCGAGCGCGGCCGGGAGTTCGGCTTCGAGGTGCTGGTGGGCGGCCGGCCGATCAACCACTGGCACTACCGGTTCACCCCCGCCGGCGCCGGCACCGACGTCACCGAGTCGTTCCGGCTCGCGGACACGACGGCCAACCGCATCTACTGGGCCGTCCTGGGCCGGGCCCGCGGGCGGACCAACCGGCGGAACATGCGGGCGACGCTGCAGAACATCGCGACGATCGCCGAACCCGCCGACTGATCCGAGCTCCGTAGCCCGTCACGCCGGGAGCTCCCGGTCGTTCTCCGTGGGGGACGACCGGCTGGGGGGCTTTCGTGGGGCGTACGGCAGACAGAGCAGGGCGATGGACGGCGGTCACGCTGATCCTCCCGATGGCCGTGGCGGCCCTGGTGGCCGGCGGTGGCAGCGCCACCGCGACCACCGCCGCGCCGGCGGCGCCGCCCGTGGCCCAGGCCCCGCCCCCGT
>CADCTH010000394.1 GCA_902805495.1 uncultured Actinomycetospora sp. | reverse complement strand
GCAGGCGCACGGGCGACCAGGACCGCTCGGCGAGGAAGCCGGGGTCGGTGAGCTGGCCCGGGTTGCGCACCAGGACCACGCCCAGCGCGGTGCCACCGGCGCGGGCGAGGGCCTCGAGCGCGGCCGACGCGTCGCGGGAGCGGGTCTCGCCCTCCTCGACCACCAGCAGCGAGCGGTCGGCGGCCGAGCACACGACCTGGCCCTCGACCGACTCGACGGGCGGGGCGTCGATGATCACCAGGTCGGCGAGCATCGTGCCCTGCTGGAGCAGGCGCGAGACGTGCGAGCGCGAGAACAGCGCGAACAGGTCGTCGCGCTTGCTGCCGCGCGGCGCGACGAGCAGCGCGCGGCCGTTGGAGAAGACCTTGCCGTCGATGCGGCGGTCGCCGCGCTCGGCGAGGAAGTCGGCGACGCCGGACATCGAGGAGAGCTCGGTGGCGCCGGTGGGCTCGGTCTCGAGGTCGGCCTGCACCAGCAGCGTCGTCTGGCCCTGCAGGGCCCGCAGGCCGGCGAGGGCCACGGCCACGCGGGACTTCGACGCCCGCGTGGTGGTCGGGCCGGTGATGGCCAGCGAGCCGGGGGTCGGCATGCCGTGCGGGTTGGTCAGGCCCATCAGGGCCCGCAGCATCTCGTTGCGGGCGTCCTCGCCGGAGCGGCGCCGACCGCCGACGACGGCGAGGACCCGCAGGTCGAGGCGGTCGCGGACCTCGTTCGAGGACATGATGCGGTTCTCGAAGCGGCCCAGCGCCATGGCCAGGAGTGCGCCGAGCAGCAGCCCGCCGACCAGCGCGGCACCGGCGTTACGGGCGGCGTTGGTGGGGTTGGCGGCGACGCCGGCGTTGAGCTGCAGGTCCTGCAGCTGGTTGGTGCTGGGTATGTCGTTGATCTGCTCGCGGAGCCGGCTGATCTCGGCGTCGTTGCCGACCGACTGCGCCGCCAGGAGCTGCTGGTTGAGCGCGTCGATCTGCCGCTGCTGCGCGTCTCCCCCGAGGCTGGCGTTGACGTCGTCGCGCAGGGCGACGGCCATCTTGGTCGCCGAGTCGGACGCGGCTTCGCGGCTGTCGGCCGTGGCCTCGATGTAGACGATCGGGCTGGCCGCGGCGATACGGGCGTTGAGGCCGACGTCGGAGGGGATGCCCACCGACCGGCGCAGGACCTCCTGCGACGACGGCTGGTTGAAGTAGTCGGCGTAGCCCTGGGCCAGGACCGTGTCCTGCTCGGGCGCGCGGTCCTGCGACACGATGGTCAGCGCGGCCCGGCCGGTGTAGGTCGACCCCTGCAGGAGCGAGGCCCCCAGCGAGCCGGCCGCTGCCACGATGCCGATGACGAGGATCAGCACCCACCGGCGGCGGATGCGGTCCCACTGGATCTGGAGCGGGCTCATGACGTGCCTTTCCTCGGGTCCTCGGCGTGTCGCTCGGAGCGGCTGCCTGCCGGCATCCTAATGTCGAACGTCGGAGTCACAGCCGTGCTCAGCTCGGCGCAGCACCGTCGCGCGGGGTCGGCGTGGTGGTTCACGACTCAGCGTCCTCGCATGGCCGATTCGTACGCGGCCAGCAGTTCCTTCTCGGAGTTGGTCCACGAGAGCGGCCCGGACACGCGTTCCACGCCGATCTCGCCCATCGCCGCACGGCGACGGGGGTCGTCGAGCAGCTCGGACACGAGGTCCGCGAACTCGGCGACGTCGTTGGGGCGGGCGTAGACGGCGGCCTCGCCAGCCGACACCCGGGCCTCGACCAGGTCGAACGAGACCACCGGCCGCCCCATCGCCATGTACTCCATGATCTTGTTCATGGTGGACACGTCGTTGAGGGGGTTGCGGGGGTCCGGCGCCAGGCACACCGACGCGGTCGAGAGGTGGCGCAGCACGTCCTCGTCGGAGATGCGCCCGGTGAACGACACCCGGTCGTCCAGGCCGTAGGCGTGGGACAGGGCGACGACGTCGTCGAACGCGTCGCCGGTGCCCATGAACACGGCGTGCCAGTCGTCGCGGCGCTCGGCCAGGTCGGCGAGCGCGCGGATCGCGTAGTCGACGCCGTCCTGCGGGCCCATGACGCCGAGGTAGCAGAGCAGGTGCTCGCGGCCCCGGGCCAGCGCGGGCTCGGCCGTGCGCAGGGAGAACCGCTCGACCGCCGGCGCGCTTCGCACCACGAAGGTGTTCTCGACCGGCACCCGCCCCCGCCCCGTGGCGACGGCGCGGTAGCTCTCGTTGGTGGCGATGACCGTGTCGGCGGTGCGGTAGGTGCCCCACTCGAGCAGCCGCATCGCCCAGTACATCGAGTCGCGCTTCTCGCGGAACCGCGACAGGTAGAGCTCCGGCACCAGGTCGTGCTGGTCGAAGATGATCCGGGCGCCGCGGGCCTTCGCACGCAGCGCGGGCAGGAACAGCAGGTCCGGCGGGTTGCACAGGTGCACCACGTCGACCGGCGCGCGCTTCTGGATGCGCTTGATCAGCCGGTTGGTGTGCCAGAGGGCGGTGCCGTACTCCTTGAGGTAGCCCTGCGGCCCCCCGGTGGCCGCCACCAGCGGGTAGCGGTGGATCCGGACGCCGTCGATCACGACCTCGGTCTCGGTGTCCCGCTTCGTCCCCAGCGGGCAGATCACCTCGACCTCCCAGCCGTGGCCGGTGAGGGTCTGGCACTCCTGCCAGACCCGCCGGTCGAACGGGACCGAGAGGTTCTCGACGACGATCAGCGCTCTACCAGGCAAGGCCGACATATCCCTCCTGTTGGCGACGCGCGGAGGCGTCCGGGAGCCGGACGAGGTCGATGACCGGCGTGGTGGTGTCGGTCAGTGCGTGCTGCACGTCCTCGTCCGCCTTCCCCACCACGAGGACCTCCGCGTGGTCGACGACCTCGGCGACGGTGTCGACGAGGAGGTCCCGCAGGTGGGGGAGGTGGGCCTCGATGAAGGCCCGGTTCGCGCCGAGCAGCGCCGACTCGACGACGGCGGGGTCGTAGATGCGCAGGTCGTACCCCTTGCCGAGCATGCGCTCGCAGAGCTCGACCAGGGGGCTCTCGCGCAGGTCGTCGGTGCCGCCCTTGAACGCGAGGCCGAACACGCCGACCCGGCGCTTCCCGGTGGCCGCGACGTGCTCGAACGCCCGCTGGATGTGCTCGTCGTTCGACGGCAGCACGTTCTCGAGGATCGGCACCCGCACGTCGTGCCGGCGCGCGGCGTGCACCAGGCCCCGCAGGTCCTTCGGCAGGCAGGAGCCGCCGAAGGCGAACCCGGGGCGCAGGTACGCCGGGCTGATGTTGAGCTTGCGGTCCGCCAGGAAGATCTCCATGACGTCGTGGGAGTCGACCCCCAGCTCGCGGGCCAGGGCGCCGATCTCGTTGGCGAACCCGATCTTGAGCCCGTGGAAGGTGTTGTCCACGTACTTCGTCATCTCGGCCACCGGCGGCTCGACCCGGAACTCCGGGGCGTCGAGCCCGGCGTACAGGCTGAGCACCGCGTCGCCGCTGGCGCGGTCGACCTGGCCGACCACGGTCTTGGGCGGGTCGTAGAAGTCCTTGACGCTGGAGCCCTCGCGCAGGAACTCGGGGTTCACCGCGACGCCGAAGTCGGCGCCGGCGACGAGGCCGGAGGCCTCCTCGAGCAGCGGCACGAGCACGCCGAGGCACGTGCCCGGCAGCATCGTGGAGCGGAACACCACCGTGTGGCGCTCCGGCGCGGGGCGCGTCGCGAGCGCGGCGCCGATCTCGCGGGCGGCGCGCTGCAGGTAGGTGGTGTCGAGGCTGCCGTTGGACGCCGAGGGCGTGCCCACGCAGACGAGCGAGAGGTCGGTGCCGTGGATCGCGGCGGTGACGTCGTCGGTGACGGTGAGGCGCCCGCCGGCGACGACGTCGCGGACGATGTCGCCGATGCGCTCCTCGACGACGGGGGTGCGGCCCTCGCCGATCATGGCGAGCTTGGCCGGGTTGACGTCGACGCCGACGACGTCGTGTCCCTCCATCGCGAGGCAGGCGGCGCTCACCGTGCCCACGTAGCCGAGACCGAAGACACTGACCTTCATCGCAGGGGGTCCTCGCAGAAGGGTCGGGGTCGCGGCGGTCTCTGGGGAGTGGAACCGCACGCCGGGCCGGACCCACGGTACCGAGGGGTTTCCGGGCCCCCGCCGTCGGGCAGTGGACCGAATTCGGCCGCTGAGGTTCCGCTCACCGTTCCGTGGGACGTCCGGGAGGCCCCGAGGTTGAGCCGGAGGTCGGCCTCGGTCGGGGCGTCCGGGTCCCCGTTAGCCTCGGCCGGGTGAGCCGTGACGTCCAGGTCCTCGCTGACCCCGCCGACGAGCCCGGGCTGGTCGACGCGTGGCGCGCCCTCGCCGAGGCGCAGGGCAACGCGTTCACCACCCCCGAGTGGTACGCGGCCTACGCCCGGCACTACGGCGCCGACGCGCCCCCGTTCGTGGTCCGGGTGCGCGACGCCGACGGCACGCTCGCGGGCCTGCTGCCGCTGTGCCGGGACACGAAGCGGAGCGGAGCTGGACCATCAGTGCTGTCGGGGCGCACGGTGCGCTTCGCCGGCGCCGACGTCGGTGACCGCTTCGGCCCGGTGGCGCAGCCCGGGCGGGAGGCCGAGGTCGCCCGGGCGGCGGCGGGCGCGCTGGGCCGCGAGGCCGTGGTGCTGCAAAACGTCGACGCCGGCGCGGAGCGCTTCGGCGCGCTCGGCGAGGGCCTGCGCGGGCGCGTGTCGTCCACCCGCCTGCGCGGAGGCGTGCTGCCCTACGTCCCGCTGACCGGGCACACGTGGGACACGTTCCTCGGTGCGCGCAGCCGCAACTTCCGCCAGCAGGTGCGGCGCAAGGAGCGCGCGCTGGTGGACGGCCAGGGCGCGGTGTTCCGGGCGACCGCGTCACCCGACGAGGTGAACCGCGACGTCGCCGAGTTCTTCCGCCTGCACGCCGCGCGCTGGGACGACCGCGAGGGCGGCTCGACGATAACCAGCCCGACGGTGCACGCCTTCCACACCGACTTCGCCGCGGCGGCCCTGGAGCGGGGGTGGCTGCGGATGTGGTTCCTCGAGGTGCCGGGAGACGCAGCGGAGCGGAGCTCGACCGGGGGAGAGCGCGAGGCGGTCGCGGCGCTCTACGCGTGGCGCATCGGCGGGCGCTACGCCTACTTCCAGGCCGGCTTCGACCCGGCGTGGGCGGAGAAGAGCGTCGGGCTCGTGCTCATGGCGCACACGGTGCGGTCGGCCATCGAGGAGGGCGCCGAGGAGTACGACCTGCTCCTCGGCGACGAGACCTACAAGGCGCGCTTCGCCACCGACGAGCGCGAGGTGGAGGTGCTGGTCGTCGCCGGCGCGCTGGACCCGACGCGCCTGCTCGCGCAGGTCGACGCGGGCGTGCGGCGCGCGACGGACAACATGTCGCCCGAGCTGCGCGCGCGCCTGCGCGACCTCGCCCGCCCCGTGCTCGCGCGGATGCCGGGGACGAGGTCCCGCTGACGGACCGCTACCGTCGGTCGCCATGAGTCGACGGCTCCTCGTGCTCGGCTGGCACAACATCGACCCGACGCCGTTCTACCCCGCCGCCCCCGGCGCGGGGCGGCGCGGCTTCGACCGCCAGCTCGCCGCGATCGACCGGCTCGGCACCGTCGTGCCGCTCTCCGAGGCGATCGACACCCTCGCCGCCGGGGGGTCGCTGCCCCCGCGGGCCGTGGCGCTGACGTTCGACGACGGTTACGCCGACTGGGTGGACGCCGCGGTCCCGGCCCTCGACCGCCGCGGCATGCACGGCACGTTCTTCCTCGTCTCCGACATCCTCTCCGGGCGCATCGGTGCCTGGTGGGAGGAGCTGGCGGACGCGTTCCGCCGGTGCACGGCGTCGCGGCTGGAGTGGGCGGGGCGCGTCCACGACCTGTCGACGCCGGTGGCGCGGCGCGCGGCGCAGGACGCGCTGAAGGCCGAGCTCAAGCTGGTCGACCGCGCCACCCGCGTCGAGGCCGTCGCCGGCATCGCCGAGCGCATCGCCCCGCCGCCGCCCGAGGGCGCCCCGCTGTTCCTCGACTGGGCCGGCGCGAAGGCCCTCGCCGCGACGGGCCACGGCATCGGCTCGCACACCGTCACCCACCCGATCCTGGCCCGCGAGGACGCCGCGACCCAGCGCCACGAGCTCGAGGAGTCGCGCCACGCCCTGGAGACGGGCCTGGGCCGGACCGTCGACCTGCTGGCCTACCCCAACGGCAACGCCGGCGACTACGACCAGCAGACGATGGAGCTCGCGCGCGCCGCGGGCTACCGCGCCGCGGTGACCACCCGGCCCGGTCTCGTCGGGGCGCACGAGCCGCCGTTCGCGATGCACCGGATCGTGCTCACGCCGCTCACCGACGTGGGCGAGCTGTTCGGCAAGGTCGCCCGCAAGAGCACGGGGGCGGCGCGGCGGGTCGCGAACCGGGCGATCCGGACGCTCACGCCGACGGGCTGACCCGCGCGTCCCACGCCGAGGCGACGATGTCGTCGAGGTCGTGGCGGGCGCGCCAGCCCAGCCGCTCGCGGATGCGGGCGACGTCGGCGACGACGGCGGCGGGGTCGCCGGGACGGCGGTCGGCGACGACGGGCTCGACCGGCCGCCCGGCGACGCGGGCGACGGTGGCCATCACCTCGAGCACGGAGTAGCCGCGGCCCACCCCGACGTTCAGCGTCTCCGCGCACGGCCCGTCGAGCAGGGCGGTCGCCGCGACGTGGGCGTCGGCGAGGTCGTCGACGTGCACGAAGTCGCGCACGCAGCTGCCGTCGGGGGTGTCGTAGTCGGTGCCGAACACCATCGGTGCGTCCCCGCGGACGACGGCGTCGAGCACGATCGGGACGAGGTTCTCGCGCCCCCGGTCGGCGAGCCGGGCGTCGTGCGCGCCGGCGACGTTGAAGTAGCGCAGCGCGACGTAGCGCAGGCCCGTCGCGCGGTGCACCTCGGCGAGCAGCCACTCGCCGGCGAGCTTGGTCGTCCCGTACGGGTTGACGGGCACGCAGCGCGCGTCCTCGGTCACCGCCGCACCCGTCGTCGCCCCGTACACCGCTGCGCTGGACGAGTAGACGAAGCGCTCGACGCCGGCGCGGGCGCAGGCGCCGAGCACGCTGCGCAGGCCCTCGACGTTCTCGCGCCAGTAGTACAGCGGGTGCGCCACCGACTCGGGGACGCTCTTGCGGGCGGCGAAGTGCAGGACGCCGTCGAGGCCGTGCTCGGCGAGCGCGCCGGCGACGGCGTCCTCGTCGAGCACGCTCGCGCGCACCAGCGGCACGTCGTCGTCGACGCGCGCGGTGAGCCCGGCGGAGAGGTCGTCGAGCACCACCACCGCGTCGCCGCGCGCCCGCAGCGCCCGCACGGTGTGCGCGCCGATGTAGCCCGCGCCGCCGGTGACCAGCCAGCGTCCCCCCGGCATCGTCACCGCATCCGCCTCGGGGCCGCCGTGGCGCGCAGCGCCGGGGCGACGGGGCGCCCGTCGAGCACCGAGGCCGCGCCGTGGGTCAGCGCGCGCTCGTAGGACGGCAGCGCGCCCTCGACCGCGGCGACGGTCTGCTCGACGTCGGCCTCGGTGTGCGCGGCGGAGATGACGAACGACTGCCCGAGCACGCCGCGGCGCAGCAGCTCCGCGAGGAAGACGGTGCGCATCTCCTGCGAGGGCCGCCCGTCGCGATCGCGCGTGCGGAACACGAGGCACGCGGGGTGCCCGACGACGTCGACGTGCTCGGCGAGCCCGGCCGCGGCGATGACCGCGGTGGCGCCCTCGGCGAGCTGCTCGCCGCGGCGGCGCATGACGGCCACCGGGTCCTCGCGGCGGTAGGCCTCGACGACGGCGCGGAACGCGGTGAGCCCGACCGTCTCGGGGCCGTGGGTGGTGGAGAGGAGGAAGACGCGCTCGTCGTCGGTGCGCAGGCCGCCGAGCTCCATGAGCTCGCGGCGCCCGGCGAGCGCCGAGACGGGGAACCCGTTGCCCATCGCCTTGCCCCACGTCGACAGGTCGGGCGTCACGCCGTAGAGCGCCTGCGAGCCCGACGCCGACCAGCGGAACCCGGTGATCATCTCGTCGAACACCAGCACCGCGCCCTCCGCGGTGCACAGCTCGCGGACGCCCTCGAGGAAGCCGGGGGCGGGGTCGTGGAGCGCTGTCGCGGCCTCGAGGAACACCGCGGCGATCCGGCCCGGGTGGGCGTCGAACAGCGCGCGCAGCGAGCCGAGGTCGTTGTAGGTGAACCCGACCGTGGCCGCCTGCGTCGTGTCCGGGATGCCGGCGTTCATCGGGGTGCTGCCGATGAACCAGTCGTCGGTGGAGAAGAAGGGCTGGTCGGCGAGGGCCACCATGTCGCGCCCGGTGGCCGCGCGCGCCAGCTTCAGCGCCGCCGTGGTGGCGTCGGAGCCGTTCTTGGCGAACTTGACCATCTCGGCGCCCGTGACGAGACCGAGGAAGTCCTCGGCGGCCTCGACCTCGAGCCGGCTCGGGCGCGAGAAGCTCGACCCGCGGCCGAGCACGTCGCGGACGGCGGCGAGCACCGGCTCGTAGGCGTGCCCGAGCGTCACCGAGCGCAGGCCCATCCCGTACTCGACGTACCGGTTGCCGTCCACGTCCCAGACGTGGGAGCCGCGGCCGTGGTCGATGATCGGCGTCATGTGCTCGGGGTACTGGTCCGAGCCGCGCGCGTAGGTGTGCGCGCCGCCGGGCACGAGGTCGTGCAGGCGGGCCTGCAGACGGGCGGACTCGGTGAACACCGGCTCCGGCGCGGCCGCGGTGGGTCGCTCGGTCGGGGACGACGACACGGACGTCATGGGCCTCAGCTTCCCTGGTGGCTTGCCGGGTGACGACGGGTGGTGGCCGTGGGGTCGGCGCCGGCCCCGTCGTGGTCGTGATGTCCGGGGTGCGGCCGCGTTGCCCCGGGGGAGGGCCGTCGCACGCAACGGACAGCGCGTGTCGGCCATACTGCGCTGCGGCGCGTGACGCCCGGCGCCGGGCCCGCCACCCCGACGGCGCAGTGCTGGTCCCCCGGACAGGAACGGGGATCCGAGCCCCTCAGACTGGGCCACATGGTCGCACCTGTAGCCCCTAGCGGACCAGCTTCCCGGCTGGACGGGCGCCACGTGCTCCGCGGTGCCCCGCCCGCCGATCTCGCGGCCGAGTTCCG
>CADCTH010000393.1 GCA_902805495.1 uncultured Actinomycetospora sp. | reverse complement strand
GCGCCTCGACCCCACGGGCGTCGTGCGCCTGCGCGACGCGGGCGGACGGGTCGTGCTGTGGGCGGGCACGCCGTTCGAGGTGCTCGTGACCGCGGAGGCGCCCGGCTCGGTGATGCCGGGCGACGTGACGGTGGCCGGGTCGGACCTGCTCGCGGCACTGAGCGTCGTCGACGCTCCCGAGGTCGACCCCGGGTCCGCGGTGGACGACCGCTGGCGCGGCGACCTGCCCGGCGACGGGCCGTGGCGGCCGGTCGGGGGCATCCCGGCCTCCGACGTCGACGCCGTGGTCGCGCGCACGGGCCCGTCGTCGCTCGACGAGACGGCCTGGGAGGGCGGCGGCGTGCGGGTGCCGGCGCGCTGCCTCGTCGCCGTCGCGGGCATGGGGTGGCCGGAGGACGCCGCGCCGCTGCCGGTCGCGCTGTCCGGGGACGAGGGCTGGCTGCGCGTCGAGGTCGGCGACGTGTCGATCGTCCGGCGCCGCCGGCCCCGGCTCGCCGTCCTGGTGTGAGCGCCGGTCAGCCCAGGTTCGCCCGGAGGAAGTCGCGCGTGGCGCTCCAGGCCTTGAGGGCCTGCTCCGGGTCGTAGGTGCCGAGCAGGTTCTCGTCGTTGAAGAAGGCGTGGTCCGACGGGTAGATGCGGAAGTCCGGGCGGACGCCCGACTCCTTCTCGATGCGGTCGGCGAGGTCCTCGACGGCGTCCGGCGGGGCCATCTCGTCCTCCTCGCCGAAGTGGCCGAGCAGCGGCGCCGTGAGGCCGGCGAAGCTCGGGAAGTCCTCGCCGAGCACCCCGTAGAACGGCACCGCCGCGCCGATCTTGTCGCCCTGCTGGGCGGCGAGGAGGAGGACGAAGCCGCCGCCCATGCAGAACCCGACGGCCCCGACCTTCTCGCCGACGACCGCCTCGTGGCCGAGGAGGAAGTCGACGGCACCGCCGAGGTCGGTGGCGGCCCGGTCGACGGGCAGCTCCTGCATGAGGCGCATGGCCTCGTCGCTGTCGTGGGTGGTGGCGCCGCCGTAGAGGTCGGGCGCGAGCGCCACGAAGCCCTCGGCGGCGAGCCGGTGGGTGATGTCGGCGATGTGGCTGGTCAGGCCCCACCACTCCTGGATGACCACGACACCGGGCCCCGAGCCGGACTCGGGCAGCGCCAGGTAGCCGTGCGCGGTGCGTCCGTTGCTGGGGAAGGTGACGTTCTGGAGCGGGTTGTCAGAGGGGGTCGACGCAGCCATGCCGGTCATCTCACCAGCTCTTGTTCATCATGCTGGTGGCGGCCATCTCGAAGTACTCCCACATCTGCCGGCGCCGTTCCTCGGGCAGGTCGGCCTCGTCGACCGCCACCCGCATGCAGCGCAGCCACGCGTCGCGCTCGAGCGGGCCGATGGGGAACGGGCCGTGGCGCATGCGCAGCCGCGGGTGCCCCCGCTGGTGGGAGTAGGTCTGGGGGCCGCCCCAGTACTGCTCGAGGAACAGCAGCAGGCGCTGCTCGGCCGGGCCCAGGTCCTCCTCCGGGTAGAGGGGACGCAGGACCGGGTCGTCGGCGACCTGCTCGTAGAAGCGGTGCACGATGCCGGCGAAGGTCTCGTGCCCGCCGACGGCGTCGTAGAACGTCTCCGGCCGTCCGGCCTGTGGTGCGCTCACCCCACCACGGTCCCAGATCCGCGCCGGGGCCGTCAGACCGCGGGCGTCCCGGGCCCCGCGACGCCCGCTCGGCCGCCGAACGGGTACGGCGCCGGGACGCCGGCGGCGTCGAGCGCGGACTTCACATCGGCGGCCACCGCCCGCTGCACGGCCCACTGCTCGCCGGGACGGGTGCGCACCGTCAGGCGCATGAGCACGCCCTCGGCGGTCACCGACTGCACGCCGAGCATCTCCGGCGCGGCGATCACCTGGCTCGCGATCTTCGGCTCGGCGCACTCGGCGTTCGCGGCGCGCTCGGCGATCTCGAGGGCCTCGTCGACGTCGGCGCTGTGGCCCACCGGGATGTCGACGACGGCCACCGAGTAGCCCTGGCTGGAGTTGCCGACGCGCAGCACCTCGCCGTTGCGGACGTACCAGACGGTCCCGGCGATGTCGCGCAGCGTCGTGACGCGCAGGCCGACGGCCTCGACGGCGCCGACCGCCTCGCCGAGGTCGACGACGTCGCCGACGCCGTACTGGTCCTCGAGCAGCATGAAGATGCCGGACAGGAAGTCGCGGACGAGGTTCTGGGCACCGAACCCGATGGCGACGCCGAGGATGCCGGCCGAGGCGATGATCGGGGCGAGGTTCACCCCGAACTCGCCCAGGATCAGCACGAACGCGACCCCGTAGATCGCCATCGTCGAGAACGAGCGCAGCACCGACCCGATGGCCTGCGCGCGCTGGGTGCGGCGCTCGACCATGGCCGGCGCGGCGTCGCGCAGCGTGCGCACGGCCCGGTCGCGCAGGGGGCGCAGCAGCGCGGGCACGCGGCCCTCGCCGGCGCCGGTGGTCAGCCGGTGGATGGCCCGGTGCACGGCGAAGCGCAGGGCCACGGCGACGACGATGATCAGGAGCACG
>CADCTH010000392.1 GCA_902805495.1 uncultured Actinomycetospora sp. | reverse complement strand
CGCGGGCGCCGCCGCGCTCGCGGGTGGCGCCCCGGACGGTGAGCTGGCCGGCGGGGCCCCGGCCGCGGCCGCCGCCGCGGCGGACGCGCCGGACATCCACCAGGTGCCGCCGTCGACGAGGGTGCCGCCGGACCTCACGGCCGCCGCGTTCTTCGACGTCGACAACACCATGATGATGGGCGCGTCGATCTTCCACTTAGCCCGTGGCCTCGCCGCGCGCAACTTCTTCTCCGGCGCCGACATGCGGGGCTTCGTCTGGCAGCAGCTGAAGTTCCGGCTCGGCGGCGAGGGCAGCCCCGACGACGTGCGCGCCCATCGCGAGCAGGCGCTCTCGTTCGTCGCGGGCCAGGCGGTGGCCGACCTGGTCCGGCTCGGCGAGGAGATCTACGACGAGCTCATGGCCGACCGCATCTGGGAGGGCACGCGCGCCCTCGCGCAGATGCACCTGGACGCGGGCCAGCGGGTCTGGCTGGTCACCGCGACGCCCCTCGAGCTCGCGCGCATCATCGCCCGGCGCCTCGGGCTCACCGGCGCGCTGGGCACCGTGGCCGAGAGCGAGGACGGCGTCTACACCGGCCGGCTGGTCGGCGAGCTGCTGCACGGTCCGGCCAAGGCACACGCCGTGCGGGCCCTGGCCGCGCGCGAGGGGCTCGACCTGCGCCGGTGCGCCGCGTACTCCGACTCGGTCAACGACGCGCCCATGCTGTCCGTGGTGGGCACGGCGGTGGCGGTCAACCCCGACTCGGACCTGCGCCAGATGGCGCGCGAGCGCGGCTGGGAGATCCGCGACTTCCGCTCCGGGCGCAAGGCCGCCCGCATCGGCGTGCCCTCGGTGCTCGGCGCCGGCGCGGTGGCCGGCGCCGTGGTCGGCGGCCTGGCCTACCGCCGCCGCCTCGTCGGTTAACCCAGGAACGCGTTCCGACGCCCCGCGAGCAGGCGGTACAGCGTCTGCTGGATGTTCTCGCGCACCTGGTCGGTCAGGTTGAACACCAGCATCGGGTCGTCGGCCGCCCCCGGCTCGTAGCTGTCGGTGGGGATCGGCTCGCCGAACTC
Organism: uncultured Actinomycetospora sp.; assembly: GCA_902805495.1. Classification (GTDB taxonomy): domain Bacteria; phylum Actinomycetota; class Actinomycetes; order Mycobacteriales; family Pseudonocardiaceae; genus Actinomycetospora. Next base: position 3,081 of record CADCTH010000392.1, on the reverse strand, counting down.
GATGTACCACTTCGACGGCAGCGGCACGAGGCCGAGCGGGCCCAGCAGCGGCCAGGTCGGCGTGATCGGGAAGTACGGGACCCCGAGCAGACGGGCCAGCGGCCCGATGTCGGCGATCTTGGGGTAGGTCTCCTCGGCGCCGACGATCGAGCACGGGATGATCGGCACCCCGGAGCGCAGCGCGGCGGAGACGAAGCCGCCGCGGCCGAAGCGCTGCAGCTTGTAGCGGTCGGCGAAGTCCTTGCCGATGCCCTTGAACCCCTCGGGCCAGACGCCCACGAGCTCGCCCGCGCCCAGCAGCGCCTCGGCGTCGGCGTTGCAGGCCAGCGTGTGCCCGGCCTTGCGCGCCGTCGCCCCGACCCCGGGCAGGCCGAAGACGAGGTCGGCGGCCAGCATCCGCAGGTAGCGCGGTACGGCCAGGTCGTCGTGCACCGCGACCGTCGTCATCAGCGCGTCGAGGGGCACCGTCCCGGAGTGGTTCGCGACGAGCAGGGCGCCACCGTGCAGCGGGACGTTCTCGGTGCCGATCGTCTCCACGCGGAACCAGCGCTCGTAGAGCGGGCGCAGCAGCGGCAGGACGACGTGCTCGGTGAGGTCGCGGTCGAAGCCGAAGTCGTCGACCGAGTACCGGCCCGTGACGCGGCGCTGCAGGAACTCGCCGACCTCGGCGACCCGCTCCTCGAGCTCGTTCGGCCCCTCGGGCGCGGGCAGCGTGGCCAGCTCGCCGCCGGGCGCCGGCACGGTGACCTCGGGGGACTCGACCGCGCCGTCGGGGCCGGTGAGCCCACGGGCGGCCGCGGTGCGCTCGGTCAGCGGCCCGACGCCGGGGCGGCTCGCCCGGCGGGGCGCCGGTCGCGGGCGGTTGCGGGGACGCCCACCGTCGGATCGCAACGGGATGACCCGGGCTTCGGGCACGACGTCTCCTCTCGGCGTGGGGCGGTCCCCGGACGGGTCTGCTCCCGTCCGGTCCTGGTCGTCCACTCCGGGATCAGGCACCGGAGGGCAGGGCTCGTGCCACGGCCTGCGCCGTGTCCTGCAACCGGCCCAGGCGGGCCGGGTCGATCACCGGGCGCAGTCCGCGCCCGGCCACGAAGTCGTCGAACGCCTGCACTGTGGTCCAGCGCGGGGTGAAACCGAACTCGCCACGCAGCTTCGTGGTGTCCACCACCCGTCCGAAGTTCAGCAGGCGCATCTGCTCGGGCGAGAAGTCGACGAGCCGCGCGCGGCGGGTGAAGCGGCCGACCAGCGGCACCGCCGGCTGCGGGATCGGCAGCGGGAGCCGCCCGGCGCGCCGGATCGCCTGGGAGAGCATGAGGACCCCGGCCCCGCCGACGTTGTAGACCCCCGGCAGGTCGTGGGCGGCGGCGCGTTCGAGCACGGCCACCGCGTCCTCCTCGTGCAGCAGCTGCACCCGCGCGTCGTAGCCGAGCACCACCGGCACGACCGGCAGCGAGAAGTAGCGCACGAACGACGTGTCGATCCGCGGGCCGATGAGGTTGACGAACCGCAGCGTGGTGACCGGGACGTCGGGACGCCGGCGCGAGAAGCTGCGGACGTAGCCCTCGATCTCGACGGCGTCCTTGGCGTACCCGCCCGGCGGGATGGCCTTCGGCTCGGTCTGCTCGGTGAACGTCGCGGGGTCGCGCGAGCTCGCGCCGTAGACCGCCGACGTCGACTTGACCACCAGCCGGCGCACCGTGTCGGAACGCTGGCACGCCGCGAGCAGCTGCATCGTCCCGATGACGTTCATCTCCATCATCATCGAGCGGCCCCCGGACTGGCCGGGATTGCCCGAGAGCGACGCGTGGACGACCGTGTCGACCTTCGCGGTGGAGATGACCTTGCCGATCAGCGGGTTGCGGATGTCCACCCGCACGAACTCCGCGCGCCCCATGCGCCGGCGCATCTCGCGTGACGGCGGCGTCGTGTCGACGCCGAGGACGCGCTCGATGGACGGGTCGGAGGCCAGGCGCGCCGCGAGGTGGCCGCCCAGGAAGCGGCTCACCCCGGTGACGAGGACGACGGACGGCGCCTCGGACATGCCCTGGACTCTCCTGCGGTCTCACGCGGACGGGTCGACCCGCCCGGCCCCCACTGGCCCCCCTGGCCCCCGACGGCTCCCGCACGGGGAGCCCGGGCCTACTTGCCGAGCTTGCGACGCTGCACGCGGGTCTTGCGCAGCAGCTTACGGTGCTTCTTCTTCGACATGCGCTTGCGACGCTTCTTGATGACCGAGCCCACTGGCGGACCTTCCGTGAGAGTTGGGGGGCGACCGCAGGGGTCGCGGACACACCACCGTACCGGCCGCCTCCCGGACGGCCGGTGTGCAGGGTGCGCGACCCGGCGGGTCAGCCGGCGTCGAAGTACGAGCCCCGCAGGTACTCGTGGACCGCGTCCTCGGGCACGCGGAAGCTGCGGCCCACGCGGACCGCGGGCAGCTCTCCGTTGTGCACCAACCGGTAGACGGTCATCTTCGACACGCGCATGGCGGCGGCCACCTCGGCCACGGTCAGGAACTGCACCCGCGCCAGGTTGTCGCCCTCGGTGCGCCGGGGTCCGGCGCCTGTCGTGTTGTTCTGGGACATCGGTCTCACTCCAACGCACAGGCCGTGCCGCCGGGCTTCCCCTCCCGACGGTTCGACACGCCGTGCTGTGCGGGTGAGGGTAGCGGGACGCGTGTGACGTCTGGTTCGAAAGCACCCGCTCGTGCGGTGGCCGCGCAGGCGAACGCGTCAAGCGTCCACGCCGGAGCGCCGGGCCACGATCCCGTCACGACGAACGGACATCCCGGTCCGCCCGGCGCAGGTCAGCCGTACTGGCGCCCGAGCGCAACGGAACGGTCGCGCGCGGCGGCCACGGCGCGCGCCGCGGCGGGGCGCAGGCCGTCGGCCTCGAGCGAGGCGAGCGCGGCCGCGGTGGTGCCCCCGGGCGAGGTGACCGCCTCGCGCAGGAGCCCGTGGTGCGGCGCGGCATCCTCGCGGCCGTCGCTGCCCGGCGTGGTCAGCAGCCCGCCCGCGCCCTCGACGGTGGCGGTCACCAGCTCCGTCGCGACGGGGCGCGCGAGGCCCAGCGCGACGCCGG
>CADCTH010000391.1 GCA_902805495.1 uncultured Actinomycetospora sp. | reverse complement strand
TTCCGGGACCGGGCGCGGCCCGTCCGGCCCGTCGCGCAGCGGCAGGCGGGCGAGCAGCCGGCGCGACTTCTCCCCCGACGTCCGCGCGAGCCGCGCCCCGACCTGGTCGACCGGCGTCCCCGGCTTGACCCGCTTGCGCTTCGCGCTGTGCGAGCCGACCACCCACAGCGCGCCGTCGACCACGTCGAGCCCCTCGGCGTCGACCTCGTCGTCCGGCCCACCGGGCAGGTCGACCGCGGCGCCCAGCGGCAGCTCCTCGGGACTCCCCCACCCGGCGCCGTCACGGCGCAGCGCCAGCAGCGACGCGCCCTCGTCGGGGGCGAGGAACAGTACGTCGCCGGCCGCCGCGACCCCCGAGACGTCGAGCCCGCTCGTCGCGGCGTGGGGCCCGAGGTGCAGCGGGACCGGAATCGGGCTCATCGCTTGCGGAACGTGAAGACCGCGGTGCGCCCGTCCGAGGACTCGAGCCGCACGGTCGACCCGTCCTCGACGAACGTGCCGCCCCGGGTGATCCGGGTGACGGTGCCGTCGTCGTCGATGTCCGCCCACCCCGGGCCCGCCGCGTTGACGGTGAAGTCCACGCCGTCGTTGTCCCGCGGGGCGCGCCGGGTGCTGGTGCGCCCGCTGCGGGTCGGCTGGCTCGCGTCCGGCTGGCTGACCTCGACCGGGAACCCGGTGACGGTCGCCCGGCAGTCGTTGCCGGTACAGCTCACCGAGCTGACGGTGCCGCCGCAGCCGGCGAGCAGGCCGCCCGCGACGACGGCGATGGCGAGCGCCCCGAGCGTGGCGGGACGTCGTGCGGTCATGGATCCACCTCGTGGTGACGCTGCGTCGTTGTCACCGTCGAGTATGGCGCATTCAGCGCAGCGCCGTGCTGGCGACCTCGCGATGGAGTCACTGAGGGTGAGGGTGCCGCCGGATCAGTCCAGGGCCGCGACGACGACGTCCGCGAGGTCGGCGGGCGCCCAGCCGTGCGCTGACCCCGGCACCTCGGCCCGCGACGCGTCCGGCAGGGCGGCGACGAGGGCGTCCGCGGCCTCGACGAAGAACGGCCACGCCTCGGAGCCGGTGAGCACGGTGGTCGGCACGGTGACCGTCCGGGCGAGGCTCCCGTCCGCCAGCGCGTCCGCGGCCCACGCGAGCGCCTCCGCGTCGGCGGCCACCGTGGGCGCGAGCCGCAGGTAGCGCTCGCGGTCGGGCCCGCCGAGCATGCCCTCGAGCCACTCCGGGGGCATGCCCTCGGTGGCGAACCGGAGCACCGCCTCGGGGTCGCCGGCGGCGGCGCGCTCGACGATCCCCGCGTGCCACGCCCACGCCTCGGCCCCGCCGTCGGTGGCGAGCGGGACCTCCCAGAGCACGAGCCGGTCGACGCCGGGCAGCGCCGCGGCCGCGGCCAGCGCGATCGCCCCGCCCGAGGAGCTGCCGTAGAGCGCCGCGCGCCCGCCGAGCTCGTCGACCAGCGCGCGGATCGCCGCGACCGCGCCGGCGAGCGTCGCGGGACCCGCGCCGACATCGCCGGAGTCGCCGCGTCCCGGGCGGTCGTGGTGCACGACGTCGAGGCCCCGGGCGGCGAGCTCGCTGGTCAGCGTGCGCGTCGCCTCGTCGGTGGCCCGCATCTGGCCGAGCCCGCCGACGAGGACCAGCGGGCGCCCGCCCGCACCCTCGCGGTCGTAGGCGATCCGGACGCCGTCCTCCGTGGTGACGTCCATCGTCGCTCAGCCCGCCAGCGCGCGCAGGCGGCGGACGACCTCGTCGGCTCCGAGGGCCCGGGTGACCTCGTAGAGGTCGGGGCTGCGCTGGGCACCGGTGATCGCCACCCGGGCGACGTTGGCGGCGTCCTTGAGCATGCCCGGGTAGGCGTCGGGGTCCTTCTTGTACGTCTTCGGGTTGGGCGCGAAGCCGTGGCGCGCGGCGAGGTCGCGGATCTGCTGGAACCAGGTCGGCTGGTCGCCCTCGTGGACGTAGCCGTCGGCGAGGTCGGCCGCCAGCGTCCGCACGAGCGCCGCGTCGAGGCCGCCGAAGCGCTCGTCGGCGGCGTCGGTGACGTCGGTGAACAGCTCCGGGAAGAAGAAGCCGTAGGCGTCGCGGAAGTCCGACCACTTCGCCAGGTCCTTGCGCGGGTTCTCGACCCCGACGCGCTCGACGTCGATCGCCGCCGCCGCGAGCTCGGGGTTGGCGTCGAGCACCTTGACGACCTCGGGGTCGTACTCGGAGGCCCAGGCGCGCACGCCGGCGAGGACGTCGGGTCCGGGCAGCGCGGCGATGTGGTCGGCGGAGATGTCGGCGAGCTTGACGGTGTCGACCAGCGGGCCGGCGAGCCCGAAGTCGTCGAGGCGCAGCGGGGTGGCCAGGGCCTCGGCCAGCGGCATCTCCGCGAGCCGGGGATTGGCCAGCCCGCGCAGGTAGTACTGCACGGCGGGCACCGGGTACCCGGCCTCGAGGTAGAAGTCGACGGCCGCCTCGGCGTCCTTGCGCTTGGAGAGCTTGCGCTTCGACCCGCCCTCCTGCTTCATCAGCGGCGCGAGGTGGGCGTAGTCGACGGGCTCGAAGCCCAGCGCCGCGAACAGCTGGCGGTGCGTCGGCACCGACGACAGCCACTCCTCGGTGCGCACCACCAGCGTGGTGCGCATGAGGTGGTCGTCCACGGCGTGCGCGAAGTGGTAGGTCGGCAGCCGGACGTCGTTGGCGGAGCTCTTGAGGATGACCACGTCGTTGTGGTTGTCCTCCATCTCGACCCGGCCCCGCAGGCGGTCGGTGAACGCGAACCGCTCCCCCACCACGCCCGCGGACCGGAAGCGCGCGACCCACGGCCGGCCCTCGTCCAGGGCGGCGCGCACCTCGTCCTCGCTCGCGTCCCGCCACGGCGCCCAGCGCCCGTAGTAGCCGGTGGGCAGCTTGAGGGTGCGCTGCGCGTCGGCGATCTGCGCCAGCTCCTCCTTGGTGGCGAAGTCCGGGTAGGCCGTGCCCTGCCGCATCAGCTCGCGCACGTAGGTCTGGTAGATCGCCGCGCGCTGCGACTGGTGGTAGGGCCCGTACTCGCCGCGCGGCGCCGGGAGGGCGGGGAAGTCCAGGTCGCCCTCGTCGGGCACCAGGTCGAACGCCTCGAACGCCCGCCGGAACTGCGCGTCGGCGCCGGCGACCTCGCGGCTCTGGTCGGTGTCCTCGATGCGCAGGACGTAGACGCCGCCCGTCGAGTGCGCGAGGTCGCGCGACACCATCGCCGTGTAGAGCCCGCCGACGTGGACGAACCCGGTGGGGCTCGGACCGAAGCGCGTGACGAGCGCGCCCTCGCCGAGCTCCCGGGGCGGGTAGCGCTCCTCGAGCTCGGCGGGCTCGGGCAGGTCGGCCGGGAACAGGCCGTCGACGAGGGCGCGATCGAGCATGGGGACGGATCCTACGAGGTGCTCGCCCGCTCAGACGGTGTCGGTGGGCGGGAGACCGGGGTCGCCGCCGGCGTGGCGCCCGGCACCGTTGCTCTCCGGCTCGACGAGGACCGCGTCGGCCCGCTGCTCGGCCGCCGCCACGACCTTGGCGATCTCCGGGTCGGTGGTGGTGTCGAACCAGTCGGCGACGTCCTCGTCGGTGTGGCCCGGGGGCCGCGCCGCGGCGCCGTCGTCGGGCGAGGGCTGGTAGCGGAAGACGCCGTCCTCGCCGGGCGCGCCGAGCATCTTGGTGAAGCCCTCGAGCGCCTTGCCGAAGTCGCTGGGCACCATCCACACCTTGTTGGCCTCGCCCTGCGCCATCTGCGGCAGCGTCTGCAGGTACTGGTAGGCCAGCATCTCGGGGGTCGGCCGCCCCGCCTTGATCGCGGCGAAGGTCTTCTCGATGGCCTTCGCCTCGCCCTGGGCCTGGTAGTACTGCGCGGCCCGCTCGCCCTCGGCGCGCAGCATCGTCGCCTGCCGGTCGGCCTCGGCGTTGAGGATGGCGGCCTGCTTGGCGCCCTCGGCGTTGAGGATCGCGGCCTGCTTGTTGCCCTGCGCGGCGGCGATCGACGACTCCCGGTGGCCCTCGGCGGTGAGGATCATCGCGCGCTTCTCGCGGTCGTCCTTCATCTGCTGCTCCATCGAGTGCTGGATGGAGGGCGGCGGGTCGATGGCCTTGAGCTCGACGCGGACCACGCGCAGGCCCCAGGGCCCCGTGGCGTCGTCGAGGGCGCGGCGCAGGCGGGTGTTGATCGTCTCCCGCGAGGTCAGCGCCTCCTCGAGGCTCATCCCGCCGACGACGTCGCGCAGCGTCGTGGTGGTCAGCTGCTGGACGCCGTTGATGTAGTCGGAGATCTCGTAGACGGCGTTGCGCGGCTCCGTGACCTGGTAGTACACGACGGTGTCGATCGAGACCGTCAGGTTGTCCTGGGTGATCACCGGCTGGGGTGGGAACGAGACGACCTGCTCCCACAGGGCCACCCGCTCGCGGATGCGGTCGATGAACGGCACGAGGAACGTCAGCCCGGGGCCCGCGGTGCGCTGGTAGCGCCCCAGCCGCTCGATGACGGCGGCCTCGGCCTGGCGCACGACGGTGATCGCCTTGACCACGGCGGTGATGATGAGGATCAGCGCGGCGGCGATCACCACGTAGAGCACGAGCG
>CADCTH010000390.1 GCA_902805495.1 uncultured Actinomycetospora sp. | reverse complement strand
TCCGGGGAGTGGACCGACCCGCGCACCGGCGCCAAGGGCGAGGGCTCGCTCTACGCCGGCACGGTCTTCCACCGCGTCATCACCGGCTTCATGATCCAGGGCGGTGACCCGCTGGGCACCGGCACCGGGACCGCGAGACCTACGTGCAGTGCACCCGGTGCGAGCGGTCGATCTGCCCCGACTGCATGCGCTCGGCCTCCGTCGGCTACCAGTGCCCGACGTGCGTGGCCGAGGGCGCGGCGACCGTCCGCCAGCCGCGGACGACGCTCGGGGGCCGCGTCGCCTCCGACACCAGCCGCGTCAGCATGACGATCGTCGCGCTCAACGTCCTGGTCTTCCTCGCCGGGCTCGTGCTGGGCCAAGGGCAGCTGCAGGGCCGCTTCGGCCAGATCGCCGGACTGCCGGGCTCCTTCGGCGTCGCGGACGGCGAGTACTACCGCCTGCTCACGGCAGCGTTCCTGCACGCCGGCGTCTTCCACATCCTCATGAACATGTTCGCGCTGGCCCAGCTCGGGCCGGTGCTGGAGGCGGCGCTCGGGCGGCTGCGCTTCACCGCGCTCTACGTCCTGTCGGCCCTCGGCGGGTCGGTCCTGTCGTACGTGCTGTCGGAGCCGTTCCAGCTCGGCGTCGGGGCCTCCGGCGCGATCTTCGGGCTGTTCGGCGCCTACTACGTCGTCGTGCGCCGGCTCGGCGGCGAGACCCGCTCGATCGTGACGCTGCTCGTGATCAACCTGGTCATCACCTTCGCGATCCCCATCATCGACTGGCGCGCCCACCTGGGCGGCCTGGTCGTCGGCGCGGTCGTCGCCGCCGCCTTCGCGTACGCACCGCGCGGCCCGCAGCGCGGTCAGCTGCAGGCCCTGGCCTGTGCCGCCGTGTCCCTGCTGCTGGTGGCGGCGGTCGTGGTGCGCACGAGCATGCTCGGCGGCTGACCCCCCGGTCGTACACTCGGTGAACCGTCGTTCACCTCGAGGAGCTCCCATGCGCGATGCCGTGATCGTCGACGCGGTCCGCACCCCCACCGGCAAGCGCGGCGGGGGCCTGTCCGGCGTCCACTCCGCAGACCTGTCGGCCCACGTCCTGCGCGCCCTCGTCGAGCGCACCGGCGTCGACCCGGCCGTCGTCGACGACGTGGTGTGGGGCTGCGTCTCGCAGATCGGGGAGCAGACCTTCGACATCGCGCGCACGGCGGTCCTGTCGGCCGGCTGGCCCGAGTCCGTGCCCGGGACGACCGTCGACCGCCAGTGCGGGTCCTCCCAGCAGGCCGTCCACTTCGCCGCCGCCGGCGTGATCAGCGGTCAGTACGACGTCGCGGTCGCCGGCGGCGTGGAGGTCATGTCCCGCACGCCCATGGGCAGCACGTTCACCGCCAGCCCGCTCGGCGCCGACTACGTCGCGCGCTACGGCGCCGACTTCCCCAACCAGGGGATCGGCGCCGAGCAGATCGCCGAGTCCTACGGCCTCTCCCGCACCCAGCTCGACGAGTTCGCCCTGCGTTCGCACGAGCGGGCGGCGTCGGCGCGCGACGAGGGCCGGTTCGACGCCCAGCTCGCACCGGTCACCACGGCCGACGGCGTCGTCAGCGCCGACGAGGGCATCCGCACGGGCTCGACGCTGGAGGGCCTCGCCGGGCTGAAGCCGGCGTTCCGCCCCGACGGGCGGATCACCGCCGCGAACAGCTCGCAGATCTCCGACGGCGCCGCGGCGCTGCTCGTCATGACGTCCGAGAAGGCCCGGGCCCTGGGCCTGACGCCGATCGCGCGCATCCACACCGCCGTGCTCGCCGCGGTCGCGCCCATGCCGATGCTGCACGCCCCCATGCCGGCCACCGTCAAGGCCTTCGAGCGCTCCGGGCTGTCGGTGTCCGACATCGGCGCCTACGAGGTGAACGAGGCCTTCGCGTCCGTGCCGCTGGCCTGGCTCGCCGACATCGGCGCCGACGACAAGACCGTCAACCCCAACGGCGGCGCCATCGCGCTCGGCCACCCGCTCGGCGGCTCGGGCGCGCGGCTCATGACCACGCTCGTGCACCACATGCGCGACCACGGCATCCGCTACGGCCTGCAGACGATGTGCGAGGGCGGCGGCCAGGCCAACGCGACGGTCCTCGAGCTGCTCTGACCCGACCGGGGGTCCCCTTACCGCTTCTCCACACTGTGGACAAGGGCTGGGGAGAACTACACCGGTGTCAGTCGGTGCTCAGCGCCACTGGGTGGACAGCCCGAAGCCCGCGATGATGAAGCCGAAGCCGACGAGCAGGTTCCAGTTGCCGATGTCGCTGGCCCAGGGCAGCCCGCCCATGCCGGCCTGCGTGATGTAGAAGACGACGAGCCAGAGCACGCCGATCCCGAACAGCACCAGCATGAGCGGCGCCAGCCAGCGGGGACTGGGACCCTTCCTGACCGGCTTCGCCCCCGTCGCGCTGGTCGTTGGGCGCGACGTGCGCTCCGGCCGCTTGCGCTTCTTGGACTCGGGCACGCGCCTGGCTCCGCTCCTCGGACATCGGCACTCGGTGTACCGGTTCGCCCGTTAGCGTAGTCGGCAGGACTGCTGAGGGGAGGGCACGTGGCGCGTCGTCCCTGGGCGCTGCTCGTCCCCCTGACGGCCCTCGGCGCCGGCCTGCTGTTCGCGACGAGCGCCTCCACCGCGCAGGGCACCGACCTGCGGGCGGACCGTCGCCTCCAGCTCACCGAGCTCATCGCCCGGGAGCGGGCAGCGCTGGAGCGCCGGGCCGACGCCGCTGTCGAGCTGCGGGCGCAGGTGGACGCGGCGTCGGCGGCCTTCGCCGAGCGCGACTC
>CADCTH010000389.1 GCA_902805495.1 uncultured Actinomycetospora sp. | reverse complement strand
GCGAGCGTGCGCCCCAGCTCCGCGGCGAGCCCGTCACGGGCGCGGGCGTAGCGCTCGTCGCGCAGCAGGCGCGGTCCGAGGGTCTCGCCGGCGACGTGCTCGGTGACCAGGTAGGGCGCGCCGACGACCGCGGGGTCGGCGTCGCTGTCGACCAGCGGCGGCACCGGGACGCCCGCGGCCCCGGCGGCGGCGATCACGGCCGCCTCGAGCGCCATCCCGTCCGGCCGGTGCGCGCCGGGCGGGTCGCGGCGCAGCACGAGGTCCCGGTGCCCGAGCTCGTCGGTCGCGGCGAACGACCACGTCTCGCGGCTGGCGCCGGCGGTGAGGCGGCGCAGGTCGCTCACCGCGACGGCGCCGCCGGCGACCTCGGCGAGACGCGCCGCCAGCTGGTCGCGCAGCTCGTCGTCGCTCATCGCTTCCGCGGGCCCGCGAAGCCGAACAGGTACGCCGCCACCTTGCGCATCTGGATCTCCTCGGCGCCCTCGGTGATCCGGTAGCGGCGGTGGTGGCGGTAGATGTGCTCGAACGGCTTGTGCCGCGAGTAGCCGAGGCCGCCGTGCACCTGCATCGCGCGGTCGGCCGCGTCGCAGACGAAGCGGTTGGCGCGGTAGTTGCACATGGAGACGCGGTCGCTGATCTGCGCGTGCGGCACGCGGTCCAGCTCCCAGGCGGTCTTGCGCACCAGCCCGCGCAGCATCTCGGCCTCGGTGGCCAGCTCCACCAGCGGCCACTGGATCGCCTGGCGGGTGGCCAGGGGCGCGCCGAACGTGTGGCGCTCGCGGGCGTGGGCGACGCTGCGGTCGATGCAGAACTGGCCCGCGCCGACCCCGGACGCGGCCTGGCGGATGCGGTTCTCGTGCACGAACGTCTGCGCGACGGCGAGCCCCTGGCCCTCCTCACCGAAGACCGCCGAGTCCGGGACGCGGACGTCGCGCAGGGTCACCTCGGCGTGGTCGGTGGGCATGTTCAACGTCCACCAGTGGAAGTCGACCGAGAAGCCCGGGGTGTCGGTGGGGACGAAGAACGCGGTGATCCCACGCGCGTCGCCGTCGCCGCCCGAGGTCCGCGCGAACACCACGTCGTGGGTGGCCGAGTGCATCCCGGAGTTCCAGCGCTTGGCCCCGGTGATCACCCAGTCGCCGCCGTCGCGCACGGCCGTGGTCTCCATCCACGTGGCGTCGCTGCCGTGGTCGGGCTCGGTGAGCCCGAAGCCCAGCCGCGCCGTGCGGGTGATCATCGGCTCGAGGAACTCCTCGCACTGCGCGTCGCTCCCGAACTCCATGAGCATGTGCACGAAGGGGAAGTTGCCGACCACCGACGACTCGTTCTGCAGGTCGTTGTGCAGCCCCAGCCCGCGGTGGGCGAGGTGCTCGCGGATCACCGCCATGTCGAGGTTCGTGCCCCCGGAGCCGCCCACGGCCGCCGGCAGCCCGTAGCGCAGCCAGCCCGCGGCGTCCGCACGGCGGAACATCTCCCCGAGCAGCTCCTCCCAGTCGGCGCGCGGGACGCCACCGTGCTCGAAGTCGGTGCGGGCGTACTCGCGGCGGTGGTCGAAGAAGCGCTCGTTGTCGTCCTGCTGCTCCAGCGGCCGGATCTCGCGCTCGATGAAGTCGTCGAGGTCGGCGAGCCGCTGCGTGAGCTCGGCCGGGAGCTCGAAGTCCACGCTGACCTCCTGCTGAGCGGGCGTCCGGCGAGCTTGCCAGCGCCCCGGTCGCTCGCGGAAGGTCGCGCGGGCCGTGCCAGCGTGGCGGCCACGCTGGCGTTGAACGCCAGGAAAGCCACCTCCTCGCGAGCGCGACACGTCGGGGTGGTGGTCAGGGAGTCCGTGCGGTCGCCGGGGAGATCGCCATCGAACGCACGTGCTCCCTGACCTTCGACGCGGGGCGGGCGCCGGACCGGTGATCAACGGGGACTTCGCGCGCCTAGAAGCAGCGAACAGCGCGTTCGCTGCGAAACACTCGGGACATGAGCGAGCAGGAGCGCGTGCGGGTCGAGGTCACCGACGGCGTCGCCGACGTGCGGCTCGCCCGCCCCGAGAAGCGCAACGCGCTGGACCCCGCGATGTTCGAGGCGCTCGTCCGCACCGGCGAGCGGCTGCGGGACGACGCGAGCGTGCGCGTCGTCGTGCTCTCCGGGGAGGGCCCCGACTTCTGCGCCGGGCTCGACTTCGGCTCGTTCCGCGCGATGGCGGACGGGGAGCGGCTCTCGGCGTCAGCGCAGCTCACTCCGACCGACGGCCCCGCGCAGGCCACCGGGCAGCGGGCGGCGTGGGTGTGGGCCGAGCTCGAGGTGCCGGTGATCGCCGCCATCCAGGGCAACGCGCTGGGCGGCGGGCTGCAGATCGCGCTCGGCGCCGACCTCCGCCTCGTCGCCCCCGACGCGAAGATGTCGGTGATGGAGGTGAAGTGGGGCCTGATCCCCGACATGACGGGCACCCAGGTGCTGCCCGAGCTCGTCGGCCGCGACGTCGCCAAGGAGCTCACGCTCACCGCGCGGGTGGTCAGCGGCACCGAGGCCGCCGCGCTCGGGCTGTGCACGCGCACCGAGACCGACCCCCGCGCGGCCGCGCTCGCGCTCGCCCGCGAGCTCGCCGGCCGCGACCCGGACGCCGTGCGCGCGGCGAAGCGCCTGCTCGACCAGGCCGGGCGCGTCGACCTGCGCACCGGCGTCGCCGCCGAGCAGACCGAGATCGGCGCGCTGATCGGGAGCCCGAACCAGGTGGAGGCCGTCACGGCCGGGTTCGAGAAGAGGGACCCGGTGTTCACCGACGCGACGTGATCACCCGTCCAGCACCGGCATCAGCACCGCCGCAACGTCCTCGCCCAGCTCGCGGGGAGTGCGGGGGCCAGCGGGGTCGAACCACTTGTAGGTCCAGTTCGCGGCGCCCAGGCAGGCGTTGACGTAGGTCCGCAGCCCCATCGGCAGCGTGCGCCCGGTCGCGTCGAGGTGGCGCGCCACGGCGTCCAGGACGACGTCCTCGAACGCGCGGCGGCGCTCGAGGATCGGCTCGGCGAGCTCGGGCGGCAGCTCCGACTCCTCCTCGAAGCAGATCGTCAGCAGGTCGCGGTGCTCGCAGGTGTAGGCGACGCGATCGACGATCAGCCCGCGCACCGCCTCGCGGGTCGTGGGCGCCGCGGCGACGATCGCCTGGGCGCGGGCGGTGCTCTCGTCGAGGACCTCCTCGTAGACCGCGACGAGCAGGGCCTGCTTGTTCTCGACGTAGTGGTACAGCGTCGGCTTGCGCAGGCCGACCTTGTCCGCGACGTCGTTCATGGAGGCCGCGCGGTAGCCGCGGCGGCTGAAGACGGCCACGGCGGCGGCGAGGATCCGCTCCCGGGTCTCGTCCGCCCGGCTCCCGCTCGCTGCGCCGCTCGCCATCGCTCTCCACTCGCCTTGACCTCGCGCCTGTGATGTGGGCTACTCTCGTCCGACCGGTCGGTCGAAAGCAACCCGCAGGGAGTCCCGTGACCCACGATCTCGCCGAGGTCCACGAGGACTTCCGAGCCAGCGTCCGCGCGTTCACCGACCAGCGGGTCCGCCCCGTCGTCGACGAGGCCGAGCGCGAGGGCCGCCCGCCGGAGCGGCTCTGGAAGGAGCTGGGCGACGCCGGGCTCCTGGGCCTGCTGACCCCGCCCGAGCTCGGCGGCTCGTTCGGCGAGGGCGGCGAGGCCACGGCCGTCGCGGTGCTCGCCGAGGAGCTCACCCGCGCCTGCGGCGGCATCGCGGTCAGCGCCCTGGTCAGCGCCTACATGGCCGCGCCCCACCTCGTGCGCCACGGCACCACCGACCAGCAGGAACGCTGGGTCGCCGCGCTCGCGAGCGGCGAGGCGATCGCGGCCATCGCCGTCACCGAGCCCGGCGCGGGCTCCGACGTCGCGGGCATCTCCGCCCGTGCACGGCGCACCGAGGAGGGCTGGGTGCTCGACGGCCGCAAGATGTACATCACCAACGCGGGCCTGGCCGACGTCCTGGTGGTCGGCGCGAAGACCGACCCCGAGGGCGGGCACCGGGGCATCACGACGTTCGTCGTCCCCGCGGGGACGCCGGGCCTGTCGATGGGCCGGCCGCTGGCGAAGATGGGCTGGCACTCGTCGGACACCCGCGAGGTCGTGCTCGACGGCGTCACCCTCGGCGAGGACGCGGTGCTCGGCGTCGAGGGCCGCGGCTTCCACCAGATCATGGACGCGTTCCAGCTGGAGCGCGTCGTGCTCGCCGCGATGGGGGTCGGCCACGCCGCCGAGGCGCTGGACACGGTCACCGAGTACGTCCGCGGCCGCGAGGTCGCCGGCGAGCCGCTGACCGCCCGCCAGGCGATCCGCCACCGCCTCGCCGCCATGGAGGTCGAGCTCGAGGCCGCGCGGGTGATGACCTACAAGGCCGCCGACCGCCTCGACCGCGGCCACCCCGAGGCCGGCCGGTCGGTGGCCGCGGCCAAGTACTTCGCGGCGAAGGCCGCGGCGTGGATCGTCGACGAGGCGGTGCAGCTCTTCGGGGGTGCGGGCTACCTCGAGGAGACGCCGATCGCGCGCCACCACCGCGACGTGCGCATCCTGCGCATCGGCGGGGGCACCGACGAGATCCAGCTCGAGATCCTCGCGAAGCGGCTGGTGCCGTGACGGGGACGACCAACAGCGCACCTCCCGCGTGGGAGGTGTCGGCGCCCCATCCCCCCGGGGCGCCGGCACCTCCCTCGGGGGAGGACGTGCTCGCGGCCGCCGCCCGCGCGCGGCTCGGCGGGGACTCCGGGCGCTGGCCCGAGAAGCTCCCCGTCCGGCAGCGCCTGGACGTCCTGCTCGACCCGGGCAGCTTCGTCGAGGACGGGCTGCTCGCCGCCGCGACCGAGCCCGGGATGCCCGGCGACGGCGTCGTCACCGGCGTCGGCACGGTCGAGGGCCGCCCGGTGGCGGTGATCGCCCACGACTTCGGCGTCAAGGCCGGCTCCTGGGGCGAGCGGACGTGCGAGAAGCAGATCCGCGTCCTCGAGCGGGCCGACCGCGACCTGCTGCCGGTGTTCTACCTCGTCGACTCCGCCGGCGGGCGCCTCACCGAGCAGATGGGCTTCTTCCCCGGCCGCCGCGGCGCGTCGAGGATCTTCCACCTCCAGGTCGCGCTGTCCGGCCGCGTCCCCCAGATCTGCTGCCTGCACGGCCCCTCGGCCGCGGGCGGCGCGTACATGCCGGCGTTCACCGACTGGGTGGGCATGGTCGACGGGCGCGGGTCGATGTACCTCGCGTCGCCGCGGGTGGCCGAGAAGGTCACCGGCGAGCGCACCACCGCCGAGGAGATGGGCGGCGCGCGCATGCACGCCGAGGTCTCCGGGTGCGGCGACTCCGTGTTCGACGAGGACTGGCAGGCCCTCGCCGCCGCGCGCCTGCTGCTGTCCTACCTGCCCGACCACTTCGGGCTCCGGCCCCCCGACGCGGACCCGGTCGAGCCGGAGGCGACGGGCTGGGACGGGCTGGTCCCCGAGGACCCCAACCTCGGCTACGACGTCGTCGGCGTGCTCGACCGGCTCGTCGACGGCGGCTCGTTCTTCGAGATCAAGCCCGACTGGGCGCAGGAGATCGTGGTCGGGTTCGCCCGCCTGGAGGGCCGGGTCGTCGGGATCGTGGCCAACCAGCCGCAGGTGCGCAGCGGGGCGATCCACGTCGACTCCGCGGACAAGGCCGCCCGCTTCATCAGCCTGTGCGACGCGTTCGGCGTGCCCCTGGTGTTCCTGCAGGACGTGCCTGGCTTCATGGTCGGCGTCGCGGTCGAGCGCCAGGGCATCATCCGCCACGGCGCCAAGATGATCGCCGCGATGGCCTCGGCCGAGGTCCCGAAGTTCACCGTGGTGCTGCGCAAGGCCTACGGCGCGGGCTACTACGCGATGTGCGCGCCCGGCTTCGAGCCCCGCGCCACGCTGGCGCTGCCCAGCGCGTTCATCGGCGCGATGGGCCCCGAGGCGTCGGTCAACGCCGTGTACGCGGGCAAGATCGCCGCGATCGAGGACGACGACGAGCGCGCTGCGTTCGTCGCCGCCCGCGTCGAGGAGCACCGCGCCGAGGTCAACCTCCTGCGGATGGGCGACGAGCTCGTCGTCGACGCCGTGGTGCCCGGCGAGGAGCTGCGCGGCGAGCTCGTCACGCGCCTGCGCCACGCCGACGGCTGGACCCGCACGCCTGGGCGCCGCCACCACCTCGTGAGCCCCGTGTAGCCGGACCCTGGAGAGACGATCATGGATGATCGCGACACCCTCGGCACCCTGATCTCCGCGCCGCTGCGGCCGCTGGACGACCGGTGGCGATCCCCGTTGCGGGCGGCCGAGCTCGCCGAGGCCCGCGCCCGCTCCGACAGCGACCCCGACGACTACTGGGCCTGGGTCGCCGAGCAGCAGCGCTGGCTCACGCCGTGGCACACCGTGCGCACCGGCGAGCTCGGCGACTTCCGCTACTTCGAGGGCGGGCGCATCAACGTCGCCGACAACTGCGTCGACCGCTGGGCCGAGGACCCGGCGACCGCCGACCGCCCCGCCGTCGTGTGGGAGGGCGAGCCGGGCGACACCCGCACGCTGACCTACGCGCAGCTCGCGGACGAGACCGACCGGCTCGCCGGTGGCCTGCGCGCCCTCGGGATCGGGCCGGGCGACGTGGTCGCGGTGTACATGCCGAACCTCGTCGAGGCGTTCACCGCGATCCACGCCTGCAACAAGATCGGCGCGATCTACACGGTGCTGTTCTCCGGCTTCGGGCGTGACGCCGTCGCCTCGCGCCTCGCCGCGGCCCGCGCGAAGGCCGTCGTGGTCGCCGACGCGATCCACCGGCGCGGCAAGCTCGTCCCGCTGCTGGACACCCTGCGCGCCGCGCGCACGGACGCCCCGACCGTCGAGCACGTCGTCGTGGTCGACCGGACCGGGCGCGGGGTGCCGCTGGAGGGGGACGAGGTCGGCTACGCCGCGCTGCTCGCCGAGCACGCCGAGGGCGCCGCGACCATCGCCCTCGACCCCAACGCTCCGGCGTTCCTGATCTTCACGAGCGGCACCGAGTCGAAGCCCAAGGGCGTCGTGCACTCCGTGGGCGGCTTCCTGCTCGGCACCTGGGCCAACGTGCACTGGCAGGCCGGCCCGGCCGTCGGCGACGTCTACTGGGTGGCCGCGGACGTCGGCTGGCTGACGTTCCCGATCCAGGCCGTCATCGGCGGGCTCGCCCACGGCGCGACGATCGCCTGCTATGAGGGCGCGCTGGACACCCCGTCACCCGCCCGCTTCTACGAGATCTGCGCGCGCCACGACGTCACGCAGGTGCTGTGCGCGCCGACGGTGCTGCGGCTGCTGCGCAAGTTCGGGGACGACCTCGCCGCGGCCCACCCCCTCCCCCGCCTCGCGCTGATCACCGTGCAGGGCGAGCCCCTCGACGGCGAGACGTTCGGCTGGGCGACCGAGACGTTCGACGTGCCCGTGGTCAACGCCTACGGCCAGACCGAGACCGGCTCGACGTGGACCTACCCGGTGACCGGCGTCGACGACCTCAAGGCGGGCTCCACCGGCACCGCCGTCCCGGGTCACGCGTTCGCGGTGGTCGACGACGACGGCGCCGAGGTCCCGCCGGGCACGAAGGGCAACCTCGTGCTGACCCGGCCGTTCCCCACGCTGGCGCGCACGGTGTGGGACGACCACGAGCGCTATCTGGAGACCTACTTCGGGCGCTTCCCCGGGCGCTACGCCACGAACGACGAGGCCGTCGTCGACGACGACGGGCACCTCTGGGTGCTGGGCCGCGCCGACGACGTCATCAACGTGGCCGCGCACCGGCTGTCGACGATGGAGATCGAGGCCGTCGTCGGCACCCACCCGAAGGTCGTCGAGGCGGCGGTGGTCGGGGTGCCGGACGCGACGAAGGGCACGGTGCCGGTGGCGTTCGTGACCGTCACCGGGGAGGCCCACGGGGTGGCCGAGGAGGTGCGCACGCTGGTCGCGGACACCATCGGCGGGCTCGCGCGCCCCGACCGCGTGATCGTCACGGGTGCGATGCCCAAGACCCGCACCGGCAAGATCATGCGGCGGTTGATGCGCGAGGTCCTCCTGCACGGCGAGGCGCGCAGCGACACGAGCGCGTTGGAGGACCCGTCCTCGCTCGACACGCTGGCGGCGGCGGTGAACCGGTGAGCGGTCTCTGGTTCGAGGACCTCCCCGAGGGCCTCGTCGTCGAGCACGCGACCCGGCGCACGGTCACCGAGACCGACAACGTGCTGTTCACGACCATGACGATGAACCCGGCGCCGCTGCACCTCGACCACGCCTACGCGGCGACGACGGAGTTCGGGCGCCCGCTGGTCAACAGCATGTTCACCCTGGCGCTCGTCGTCGGGATCTCGGTGCCCGAGCTGACGCTGGGCACGATCGTCGCGCAGCTCGGGCTCGACGACGTCGTGTTCCCGGCGCCGGTGTTCCACGGCGACACCGTGCGCGTGGAGACCGAGGTCGTGTCGGCACGGGCGTCGGCGTCGCGGCCCGACGCCGGGATCGTGGTGTTCGAGCACCGCGCGCACAACCAGCACAACGACCTGGTGTGCCGCTTCCGGCGCACCGGGCTGATGCACCGGCGGCCGGCGGGATCGGGATCGTGAGGGTGCCGCGCAGCCTGTTGTTCGTCCCCGGTTCGCGGCCGGACATGGTGGCCAAGGTGCCGCGCTGGTCGCCCGACGCGGTCGCCGTCGACCTGGAGGACGCCGTCGCCCCGGCCGACAAGGAGTCCGCGCGCGACGCCGCGGTGCGGGCCGTCGCCGACCTGCCGCGGGACACCGGCACGCTCGTGCTGATCCGGGTCAACGCGCCGGCGTCGCCCTGGTACGACGACGACGTCGCGGCCGTCGCCGGGTCCGCGGCGCACGGGCTGGTGCTGCCCAAGCTGGAGTCGCCCGAGCAGCTCGCGGACCTGCGCGCGCGGGTCGAGCTCCCGGTGGTCGGGGGCCTCGAGACGGCCCGGGGTGTGGCGCGGTGCCGGGAGCTGGTGGGCGGCTGCCTCGCCGTCTACTTCGGCGCCGAGGACTACATCGCCTCGATCGGCGGCCGCCGCACCCCCGAGGGGCGCGAGGTGCTCTACGCGCGCAGCGAGGTCGTCCTCGCGGGCGCCGTGGCCGGCGTGGGCGTGCTGGACCAGGCCGTGGTGGCCGCCCGCGACGAGGAGGCCTACCGCGCGGACGCGAAGGTCGGCCGGGACCTCGGGTACGACGGCAAGATCTGCATCCACCCCAGCCAGGTGGCCCTCGCCCACGAGGCGTTCACGCCCACCGACGACGAGGTGGCCCACGCCCGGGCGGTGATCGAGGCGGGGAGCTCGGGGGTCGGCGTGCTCGACGGGGAGATGGTGGACGACGTGCACCTGCGGATGGCGGCGGCGGTGCTCTCGCGGGCCGGGAGACGAAGCGAAGCGGAGCTCGACCATCAGGACGGGCTCGACGCGTGAGGCTCGGCCTCGTCCTGCCCCCGACCGCCGACCCCGCCGACGTCCCGGCCACCGCCCGGCGGGCCGAGGAGCAGGGCTTCGACATCGTCGCGAGCGGCGAGCACGTGCTGTTCGGCAGCCCGACGCCCAACGCGTTCGTGGCCCTCGCCGCGGCCGCGGCCGTCACCACCCGCGTGCGCCTGCTCAGCGCGGTCACCCTGCTCGCGCTCTACCCCGCGCCGCTCGCGGCGAAGATGGCCGCGACCCTCGACCGCGTCTCCGGCGGGCGCTTCGAGCTCGGCGTCGGGGTCGGCGGGGAGAACCCCGTCGAGTTCGCGGCGTGCGGGGTGCCGGTGCGCGAGCGCGGCCGGCGCACCGACGCCGGGCTCGACGTCCTCGGGAGGCTGTTCGCGGGCGAGTCGATCGACGTCGACGGCACCCCGGCGACGCTCGACCCGCTGCCGCTGCAACGCCCGCGGCCCCCGATCTGGGTGGGCGGGCGGTCCGAGGCCTCGATGCGCCGCGCGGGGCGGGCCGGTGACGTGTGGATGCCGTACCTGGGCAGCCCCGACCGCGTCGCCCGGGGCCTGCGCACCGCCCGCGAGGAGGCCGAGCGCCACGGCCGCCACCCGGTCGAGGTCGACGGCGCCTACTTCGCGTGGACGGCCGTCGACCCGGACGCCGCCCGCGCGCGCCGGACCGCCCTCGAGGTGCTGGCCGCCACCTACGGGCAGGACATGGAGCGCATCGTCGACGCCTGCGTCCCCCACGGCACCCCCGAGCAGGTCGCGGCGCAGCTCGCCGAGCACCTCGACGCCGGCGCGACGTCGGTGGTGATCGCGCCCGCGACCCACGACGCCGAGCGCGACGTCGACCTCCTGGCCCGCGAGGTCCTCCCCCGCCTGCGGTGACACCCGTCCGGTGGACGGAAGGCCGGGTGACGCCGGTCGGGGAGGACGTCGCGCGGGCCGCGTTCGAGACGTCGGCCGCGTTCGCGCTGGAGCACCTCGCGCCCTGACACGCCCTGATCCGTCGCCGGTGACGCGAGCCGTGACTCGCGGTAGTCTCGCCGACCCCGGCCACACGGCCGGAGGAGCGCCCCGGACCCCGGCGCCGCGAATCCATCGCGCCAGGGGGTCGTGCGCATGAGTCGAACCACCATCAGCCGAACCGCCACGTCACGGTGGCCCGGGGAGCACGGGCGCCGGACCATCTTCGTCGTGGGCGGCGTCGTCGACCGCGCCACCGTCCGCGCCCTGCGCCGGCAGGCCGAGGGCGAGGCCGCCGAGGGCATCACCCGGGTCGTGCTGGACATCCGGGCGGTCGTGTCGTGCAGCCGCGCGGGTCTCGTTGGGCTCGCCCGGGTCCGCGGCCGCCTCCACGGGCGCCCCGAGTGCGTGGTGGACGTCGTCGGCGCGCGCTGGACGCAGTTCGACGACGCCCTGGACGGCGAGGACGTCGACGTCGCCCCGGACGAGACCGACGTCGAGGCGCTGCGGGACATGGTCCGCGAGCTGCGCCGTCCCCTCGTGCTCGACCCGCACCGCGCGCCCGTCGAGGCGCCGTGATCACCAACCGGGACCTGGCGTGCATCGGTCTGGTGACCGGGTGCGTGTGCCCGCTGCGCGAGGTCGGCGGCGGCGTCCGCGGGGCCTGTCTGTGGGAGCGGCGGCCGGCCCGCGGCGCTTCGGTGGTCCCACTGCGCCGCCTGGTGCACACGTGGACGCGGGCGGCGGTCGTCGACGAGGAGGTCGGCGAGTCGATCGTGCTGGCCGTGGACGAGGCGGTGAGCAACGCCGTCGAGCACGCCTACCGTCACCTCGTCGGCGACGTCCAGGTGCTCGCGGTGCCGCGGCCCTGCGGGCACGGGGTGGCCGTCGTCGTCGAGGACCAGGGGGTCTGGTCGGCGCCGGCGGCGGACCCCGGGTTCCGGGGCCGGGGGCTGGCCCTGATCGACGAGCTCTCCGACCACCACTCCGTCACGGCGACCGCCGCCGGGACGACGATCCGGATGTGCTGGCGGACCCTGGTCCGCGACTGATGGTCAGCGCCACCAGCGCGACGGTCCGCGCTGCTGGAGCACGAGCCGGGGCACGGTGACGGCGACGTAGGCCGTTCCCGGCGGGTCGTCGGGCCGCCAGCCCTCGACGTCGATGTCGTGCTCGGCCAGCACGCGGACGGCGACGGCCTGGGCGACGCGGGCGGGGGCGTCGTGGGCGGCGCCGTGGGCGTCCAGGCGGATCGTCCAGCTCCAGCGGCTCGCGTGGGTGGCCATCACGGTCCACCCGGGGCCGGCGTGGCGGCGGATCGACGCCGCGGGCGCGAGGGGTTCGTCGCCGGTGTGGACCAGCAGGTAGCCGACGTCCACGACGGTGGGCGACGGTGGAGCCGAGGTGCGGTGAGCCATGACGATCCCCCAGGAACGATGAACGACGCCGGGGTCTGGGGCTGCCGTCCACGGTAGGAGGCCGTATCCGGGCTCACAACCCGAGGATCACGCGAGGATCACGCGAGGATCAGCGGCCGGTAGCCGAGGACCGACGCCGCACCGTCGAGGTAGGCGCGGCGGTGCGCCCGCGGGACCCACTCCTCGACCGGGTGCACGGTGAGCATCCCCGCCCCGGCGATGCGCAGGCGGTCCTCGTCGGCGAGCGCGATCGCGGCGTCCTGCTCGCCCTGCGCGCGGGCCTGGTCCTCGTCGCTCATGTCCGAGCACGGTGCCGGACGTCCGCGCCGGCGTCCAGGCACGTGCTCAGCGGACCTGGAGGATCCCGAGGTGGCCGTCGAGGTCGGTGACCGTGCTCTGGTATCCCCAGCCCGGGTCGCCGGGCTCGACCGTCACCGTGCCGCCGGCGGCCCGGACGCGGTCGGCGAGCGCGACGACCTCGGCCTCCGTCCCCGCGGTGACGCCAAGGATGACCTCGCTGTGGCCCCGGCCGGCGACCTCATGGTCCGCGCGGACGAACCCGAACCCGAACCCGAAGCCGTCGCGACGCGACGGTCGTCGATCGGGAGGGCGACGGTGGAGGCCACGGTCCGACTCTTCGACGTCCACGGCGGCCGCGCAACACCCACGCCACGCCGGGACTCGTCCGATCCGGCGACCCGGCGTCGTCACGCAGCGTTCGGGGTGTTGGCTGTGCCCCGCCGCCGACGACGGGAGAGAGCGATGCGCCGAGGTAGAAGCATCTCGCTGGGAACGGTCCTCTATTTGATCATCGGGCTGGTCGTCGCCCTGTCGAACGGCTACGGCATCACCGACCTCTCGTCGCTGCTGTCGTTCCTGCTCGCGCTGTTCCTGTGGCCGCTCGTGCTGCTGGGGATCGACCTGAACGTGAACCTGGGCGCCTGAGGTGACCCGGGCCACCTCGTGAGTGCCGCGCCGGTGCGCCGCCCCGACGATCTGGACGTCGTACGCGAGTCGTACGACCGGGTCGCCGACACCTACGTCGAGATGGTGGCCACGACGGCCCTGGGCGACATCCGCCGGCAGCCGTGTTTGCGGGCCGCGATGGACGTCTTCGCCGACGCCGTCGCCGCCCGGGGCCCCGTGCTCGACGTCGGGTGCGGTCCGGGCACGGTCACCGCGTACCTGGCCGGGCGCGGGCTCGACGTCTCGGGCGTGGACCTGTCGCCCCGCATGATCGAGAACGCCCGTCGCCTCCACCCGACCTGCCGCTTCGCCGTGGCCTCGTCGACCGACCTCGAGCTGGCCGAGTCGTCGCTGGGCGGCGTGGTCGCGTGGTGGTCGCTGTTCAACCTGCCGCGCGACGTGCTGCCGCCGGTGGTGGCGTCACTCGGCCGCGCCCTCGTGCCGGGCGGGCAGCTGATCATGGGGATGCACGTCGGGGACGAGGACCTCGTCCGGACCGAGGCGTACGGCGGGGTCCCGGTGCGTTGGACGACGTACCAGTGGCGGCCGGAGCAGCTGGTGGACCTGGTCGAGGGAGCAGGCCTGGAACCGGTCGCGGAGGTGCGCCTGGCCCCGAGCGGGCAGCTCGGGCCGCTGGTCGTGCTGGTGGCGCGTCGTCCTGGGTGATGCGGAGCCGGGGCGGTGTGGGGCAGGTCGGGCTCGAACCGACGACCTGACGGATTATGAGTCCGCTGCTCTGACCAGCTGAGCTACTGCCCCCTAGGAGGCCGCGGACGCGCCGGCGCCGCGGCGGGGCGAGCCTACGACACCGCGGCGAGCGCCCACGGCCGCGCCCGAGCGCTCACCGACCAGCAAGATCCGCACCCTTGGAGCGCGCGTTCCGCCCAGCGGAGCGGACGCTCCACCGACCCGGATCTTGCCGCCCGGGGCCCCGTGACGACCACGTGAACCCCCGTGACACCGACATGCAGCACGACACGGACGTCGCGGCCAGCCGAGGCCGAGGTCGGCGCGGCCGTCGACGCCCTGGGCCTCGGAGCACCACACGCCGTGGGCCCGCTCCCCACAGCAGCGTCCGCGAGGGCCCGGGTCGGACCGCTCCCCAGGAGTCCGGCTCGGGCCCTCGTGCGTGCGTGGGCGCAAACCCTGGACACGCGCCGCTTCGCCGACGACTCTGGACGGACCTCACCTCGATCGCTCGGAGGCCGCCATGCGCCTGGGACGTCGACTCTCCGCCGGTATCGCCGAGGACCCGCCCGAGACGCGCGCGGCGCCGGACGAGACCCCCGCCCCCGTCGAGCGGGTCCCCGAGGCCACCGCGGAGCGCCGTGAGCCGGCCGAGCAGCTGGCCGATCGGTAGGCCGCGCCCGCGGCCCGAGGGTCCGCTCACCGGGTACAAGATCGCGTACCCGATGATCTCCGCGGACTCGCGGCGCGGCGGGTTCAACGGCGTCGCCCTGGGCCGCACGCAGGTCTACGGGACGGTCGCCGACGCGGTGTGCATCCAGAGCCCGCGCCACCGCTGCCCGTCGTCGTGGTGCGACTGCGGCTTCTACTGCTTCCACGCCCTCGACGACGCCCGCGACCTCGCGTGCGACCCGCAGCACCAGCACAGCGTGCTGCTGGAGATCGCGGCGTCGGGGCGCTACGTCCGCTACGAGCTCGGCCTGCGCTACGCCCGCCAGACGGTGCGCTCGGTGCGCCTCGGGCGGTGCGGCTGCGGGCGCGCCGCCACCGCGCTCGCCGACGGCGGCCCGGGCATCGTCGGCTGGCGGCGCCTGCACCCCGTGTGCGGGCTCTGCGCCGGCCCGCGCCCGGTGCTGACGCCGCAGGCGTTCGGCACCCTGCTCGGGGGCGGCCTGCGGGTCGACGTCGACGAGGTCGCCGACGACCCGGCGGCCGGGCTGTTCGCCCCGCTGCCCGGCGTCGCCGAGGGCGTCGACGACGCCGCGCTCGTGCCGTTGCTCTCCGCCGAGGTGGCCCTGCTGCAGGCGCGCCTCGACCAGGTCCAGAGCCGCTTGGAGCAGCTGACCCGCCGCTCGGACTGATCGGTGCGCCGCGACGGCGGGGCCGCGTGGCCGGTCGGGGGTGCGTGCGGTAGGCAGGACGGGTGACGTCCCTGGAGCTGGGCCCCGTCCTGCGCCACGTCGGCACCACCACCGCCACGGTGTGGGTGGAGACGAGCGAGCGGTGCACCGTCGAGGTGCTCGGCACGACCGCGCCGACCTTCCAGGTGTGCGGGCAGCACTACGCGCTCGTCACCGTCGAGGGCCTCGAGCCCGGCTCGTGCGTGCCCTACGAGGTCCGCCTCGACGGCGAGGTCGTCTGGCCGATCCCCGGCCTCGGCACGCCGCCGAGCCACCTGCGCACCCGCGCGCAGACCGACGACACGGGCCGGCTGCGGTTCGTGTTCGGGTCGTGCCGCTACCCCCCGACCGACGACCCCGAGTTCGAGGCGTCCCTGGGCATCGACGCGCTCGACGCCTACGCCACGCGGCTGATGGACCTGGTGCGCGACGCGGACGACCCGGCGACGGTGCTGCCCGACGCGGTCTGCCTGCTCGGCGACCAGGTGTACGCCGACGAGATCACGCCGCGCACCGAGCGGTGGATCCGCTCGCGCCGCGACCCCGACGCCGAGGACGGGCCGGGTCTGGAGATCGCGGACTTCGGCGAGTACGCGCACCTCTACAGCGAGTCCTGGACCGACCGCGAGCTGCGGTGGCTCCTCTCGACGGTGCCCACCGCGATGATCTTCGACGACCACGACGTCCGCGACGACTGGAACACCTCGCAGGCCTGGCGCGAGCAGATGGCGTCGGAGCCGTGGTGGCCCCAGCGCATCCGCGCGGGCCTCGCGTCGTACTGGGTCTACCAGCACCTGGGCAACCTCGATCCCGAGACGCGTCACGCCGACCCGCTCTTCCGCAAGGTGCTCGAGGCCGACGGCGACGTGTTCGACATGCTCGCCGACTTCGCCGGGCGGGCCGACGCCGAGGTCGGCGAGCCCAGCGGCGTGCGGTGGAGCTACCGCTGGGACCTCGGTCGCACGCGGCTGCTCATGCTCGACTCGCGGTGCGCGCGTGTGCTCAACGACCAGGACCGCCTGATGATCAACGATCACTCGTTCACCTGGATCGAGGAGAACGCGACTGCCGCCCCCGGCGAGGACGAGGTCGACCACCTGCTGCTCGGGTCGTCGATCCCGTGGCTCATGCCGCCCGCGGTCAGCCACGTGCAGTCGATCGACGAGTGGGCGGCCGCCCGCGGCAGCAAGATCGCCGAGAACGTGCGCCAGGCCGTGGACCTCGAGCACTGGCCGGCCTTCCGCGCCTCGTTCGACCGGCTCGCCGACCTCATCCGCGGCGTCGCCTCCGGCCCGGCGGCGCCCGCGACGGTCTGCGTGCTGTCCGGCGACGTCCACCACAGCTACGCCGCCGAGGCGCGCTACCCCTCCCCCACGCGGTCGCGGGTCTACCAGCTGACCTGCTCGCCGGTGCGCAACGGCGTGCCCTGGTTCATGGAGTACGTCTTCGCCCTCGGCTGGTGGCGCGGCCTCTCGGGCGCGCTCGGCCGGATCGCCCGGACGGTCGGGATCGGCGACCCGCCGCTGGACTGGTCGACGATCGGCGGGCCCTGGTTCGGCAACGCCGTCTCCACGCTCGAGGTCGACGGGCGCCAGGCGTGCCTGCGCGTCGAGCGTTCGGGCAGCCGCGGGGGCCTCGAGGCCGTCGCGGAGGTCCCGCTGACCTGATCCGGAACCGACCGGGAACCGATCGACCGGTCGCTGCGTCGAACCCTGTGCGTGTCGCTCCCGGACCGGGAGGCGGCACCGTTCTACGGTGCAGGGTCGAGCAGTGGGGGGAGGCGAGCGTGCGGTTCGTGCACACCGCCGACTGGCAGCTCGGCATGACGCGACGCCACCTGGGCGCGCGCCCCGCGAAGGAGGCGGGCGGGCCCACGGGTGAGGCGCAGGCACGCTTCGCGGGGGCCCGGCTCGACGCCGTGCGCGCGCTGGGCCGCATCGCCGACGACGCCGGGGCGGCGTTCGTGCTGGTGTGCGGCGACGTGTTCGAGTCCAACCTCGTCGGTCCCGACGTCGTCGCCCGCGCGTGCGACGCGCTGGCGTCGTTCCGCACGCCGGTGCTGCTGCTGCCCGGCAACCACGACCCGGCCGACGCCGCGTGCGTGCTGCGCCGGCCCGACTTCGCGCGCCGCTGCCCGCCGCACGTCACGGTGCTCGACACGCCGGGGGTGCACGAGGTCGCGCCCGGGGTCGAGGTGGTCGCCGCGCCGTGGCGCTCCAAGCACCCGCTCACCGACCTCGTCGGCGAGCAGCTCGCCGCCCTCGCGCCGGCGCCGGCAGGGACGCTGCGGGTGCTCGCCGGGCACGGCGAGCTCGACGTGCTCGACCCCGACGACGACGAGCCCGCCCGCATCCGCCGCGACGGGGTGCTCGCCGCGCTGCGCGACGGGCGGATCCACTACGCCGCGCTCGGCGACCGGCACTCGGCCTGGGCCGACGCGGCGGACGACCGCATCCGCCACGCCGGCACGCCCGAGGTCACCGACTTCGACGAGGTCGATCCCGGCCACGTCCTCGTGGTCGACCTCGACGAGCACGCCGCGCAGGTGGCCACCGAGACCGTGGGGCGCTGGCGGTTCGTCCGCCACGACGCCGCGCTGGACACCGACGCCGACCTCGACGCGCTCGACGCCTGGCTCGCCGCGCGCCCGGACAAGGAGCGCACGGCGGTGCGGCTGGTGCTGCGCGGCACGCTCTCGCTGCGCCAGCGCACCCGCCTCGACGACCTGCTCGCCGGCCACGGCCACGCGTACGCGTCGGTGGAGGTCCTCGAGCCGCACTCCGACCTCGCCACCGTGCCCGACGACGCCGACCTCGCCGACCTCGACCTGCACGGCTTCGCCGCCGACGCCGCCGCCGAGCTGTTCGCGGCCGCGGCGCCGGAGCAGGGCACCGACGGTGACGCCGAGGCCCGCGACGCCCTGCGCCTGCTGCACCGGCTGGTGACGCCGTCGTGAGACTGCACCGCATCCGGCTGCGCGACTTCCGCGGCGTCCACGACCGCGAGGTCGTGCTCGCCGAGCACGGGGTCACGGTGCTGCAGGGCGACAACGAGGTGGGCAAGACCTCGACGGTCGCCGCGCTCGACCTGCTCTTCGACGCCGCCGACTCCTCGCGACGCGCCGACATCCGCCACGCCCAGCCGGCCGGGGTCGACGCCGGCCCCGAGGTCGAGGCCGAGGTGTCCACCGGGCCGTACCGCTTCGTCTACCGCAAGCGCTGGCTGCGCCGACCCAGCACCGAGCTCGACGTCCTCGAGCCGGTCCGCCAGCAGCTCACCGGCGCCGACGCGCACGCCCGCGTGACGGCCATCCTCGACGAGACCATGGACCGCGTGCTGTGGCGGGCGCTGCGCGTCGAGCAGCACACCGCCGTCGGGCAGGCCGAGCTCGGCGGGCAGGACGCGCTCACCCGCGCCCTCGACCGCGCGGCCTCCGGGCCCACCGGCCCCGGCACCGGTGCTGCCCGGCCCGACCCGGCCGCCGACGGCGGCCTCGTCGCCCGCGCCGCCGACGAGCTGCGCCGCTACCGCACCCCCAGCGGCCGGGCCACGGGCGAGCTGCGGGCCGCCGAGGTGCGGC
>CADCTH010000388.1 GCA_902805495.1 uncultured Actinomycetospora sp. | reverse complement strand
CGGCGCCGGCGGCCCCCCCTGCGCGCCGCCGCAGCCCGCGAGCACGAGGAGCCCGGCGACGGCGAGGGCCACGAGGACCCGGGCGTCCCGGCGAGACGTGATCATGCTCACGGACGGTAGCTGATCGACCCGTGACGAACGGCGCCGGACCTCCCCACCGCCCGCCCCGTCCGGTTACAGTTGGTTGGCACAGACAACGAACTGCCCGAGCTCCCGAGGAGGGTGCGTGCCGCACGCCGGTGTCCCGACGGCCCGGCGCGCCGCACCCCGGCCGGCCCTCGTCGTCGCGGTCCTGTCCTCGGTGGGCCTGGTGGCCTCGCTGTGCATGACGCTCGTCGTGCCCGTGATCCCCCAGCTGCCCCGGCTGCTGGACACCACCACGGCCACGGCCTCCTGGGTCATCACCGCGACGCTGCTCGCGGGCGCGGTGGCGACGCCGATCGCCGGGCGGCTCGGCGACATGCTCGGCAAGCGCCGCGTCCTGCTCGCGACCCTCGCGCTGCTCGTCCTCGGGTCGGTGCTGTGCGCGGTGACCGACGCGCTGCTGCCGGTGCTCGTCGGTCGCGCCCTGCAGGGCGTCGCGGTCAGCGCGGTGCCGCTGGGCATCAGCCTCATGCGCGACACGCTGCCGGCCGCGCGCCTGGGCTCGGGCATCGCGCTGATGAGCGCGACTCTCGGGATCGGCGGCGGCCTCGGCCTGCCGCTGTCCGCCGTGATCGTCGAGGTGGCCGACTGGCACGCCCTGTTCTGGGTCGCCGGCGGACTGGGGCTCGCGGGTCTCCTGCTCGTCGGGCTCGTCATCCCCGAGACGACCACCCGGTCCGGCGGGCGCTTCGACGGCGTCGGCGCGGTGGGCCTGTCGATCGGCCTCATCGGGCTGCTGCTCGCGCTCTCGAAGGGCAGCGAGTGGGGCTGGACGAGCGCCACGACGCTGGGCTCCGCGGGCGTCGCGGTGGTGGCGCTGCTGGCCTGGGGCGTCTACGAGCTGCGCACCACCGACCCACTGGTCGATCTGCGGCTCAACGCCCGCCGCGCGGTGCTGCTGCCCAACCTGATCTCGATCCCGGTCGGCGTCGCCATGTTCACCGGCATGGTGGTGTTCCCCCAGCTGCTCTCGGCGCCGCTGTCGTCGGGGCACGGCCTGGGGTTGAGCCTGCTCGCCGCGGGCCTGGTGCTGGCGCCGAACGGCCTGGTCATGATGCTGATGTCGCCGGTCACGGCCCGGATCTCGGCGAAGGCCGGGCCCCGCACGTCGCTGCGGGTCGGCCTCGTCGTCATCGCCGTGGCCTACGCCGCGAGCACGGTGCTGCTCACCGCCGCCTGGCAGATCGCCGTGGTGATCTCGGTGGTCGGCGCCGGCGTCGCCCTGGCCTACGGCGCCCTGCCCGCGCTGATCATGCGGGCGTTGCCCACCACCCGCACGGCCGCGGCCAACGGCCTCAACACGCTCATGCGCTCGATCGGCACCTCGACCGCCTCGGCGCTGGCCGCGGTGGTGCTGTCCGCGTCGACGATCCCGGTGGAGGGCACGCTGGTGCCCTCGCTCGGGGCGCTGCGCACGACGCTGCTCATCGCCGCCGGCTGCGCCGTCCTCGCGCTGCTGGTCAGCTTCTGGGTGCCGTCCCTGCCGGAGCCGGACGCGGGGGCCGACACCGACACCGACACCGACACCGACGAGGCCGCGCCCGCCCTGCTCCGGGGCCGCGTGCTGCACGACCACGGCGCCCCGGCGGCCGGGGCGCGGGTGACCCTCGTCGACCACGACGGCCGGCAGCTCTCCGTGAGCCCGGTCGACACCGACGGGGCGTTCGCCGCCGACCCCGGGCCGCACCGCCCCGTCCTGCTCATCGCCGGGCTCGCGGGCGCCCGTCCCGCCGCGGTGCACGTCGTCCCCGGCCAGGACACGCTCGACCGGCCCGTGGTGCTCTCCCCCACCGAGCGTTGACGCGTCCCGTTTGCGCCCCGGCGCGGGCGTGGCACCCCTCGCGTGCACCGAGTGACGAGGGGACGGAGGGGCGATGTCCGGCGACGACACCGCGGTGGTGGCCGTGCGACAGGCCATCTCGGCGTTGCGGGCGGGCACGGTGACCCGCGCGCCCGAACCGCAGGACCTCGCGCTGCTGGGCGCCGAGGCCCGGGCGCTGGTGGAGCAGCTCGTCGACGTGCTCCAGAGCGTCGACCGCGCGATGACCGACCCGCGCGACCCGCACACGCGCGACCTCACCACCCTGCGCGAGCGCCTCGCGGCGGCCCTCGCGCCCGTCGACGTCGCCGGCGACCCCCGCGACCGCGTCACCGACCACGCGCCGAGCACCCCGGTCCCCGCGGGGCGGGCGGGACAGCCCGACGACTGATCGGCCGCGACTGATCGGCCGCGACCGGCGGTGTGCGGGACGATGGTCGGGTGCCGGAGGGTGACACCGTCTTCCTCGCCGGCCGGCGCCTCCACGACGCGCTGGCCGGCCAGGAGCTGACGCGCGGGGAGCTGCGGCACCCGCGCCTGGTCCAGCACGACCTGGCGGGGCGCACGGTGCTGGGCGTGGTCAGCGTCGGCAAGCACCTGTTCACGCGCTTCGACGACGGGAACAGCCTGCACAGCCACTTCCGCATGGACGGCTCGTGGCACCTGTACCGCCCGGGGCGGCCGTGGCGCGGCGCGGACCACCAGGTGCGCGCGATCCTCGAGGTGCCCGAGCGGGTCGCCGTCGGCTTCCGCCTCCACGACCTCGACCTGCTGCCCACCGAGCGCGAGGACACCTGGGTCGGGCACCTCGGGCCCGACCTGCTCGGCGACGACTGGGGCCCCGACGCCGCCGCCGAGGTGGAGCGCCGCCTGCGCGCCGAGCCCGAGCGCGAGCTCGGGACCGCGCTGCTCGACCAGCGCGTGGCCTGCGGCGTCGGCAACCTCTACAAGGCCGAGATCTGCTTCCTGCTCGGCGTCTCGCCCTGGACGCCGGTCGGTGACCTGACGGATCGGCAGGTGCACGACGCCGTCGCCTGGGCGCACAAGCTGCTGGCCCGCAACGCCTGGCGCCCCGAGCAGTCGACCACCGGCGACCTCGGCGAGGGCGCCCAGCACTGGGTGTTCGAGCGCACCGGGCGTGGCTGCCGGCGCTGCCGCGACGTCGTGCGCACCGCCGGGCAGGACGACGGGAGTCCCGACCGCGAGGACCGCCTCGCGTACTTCTGCCCCACGTGCCAACCAGGGCCCCATCCGCCCCTCGCGCGGCGGGGCGGCCGCCGGCCGCAGCAGCAGACCGGGCGGCGGTCGCGCTACGGCTGACGGCCGTCCTTCGCCACACTGCCCCGGTGGACACCGTGCCGCCCGGCCGCGCGCACGAGACGGCCGTGCTCGTCTCGGCGCTGGACGAGGCGTGCACGGGCCACGGGGGCGTCGTGCTGGTGGTCGGCGAGGCCGGGATCGGGAAGTCGACGCTGCTCGGGGCGCTGCTGGACGCGGCTCGGGCTCGCGGGGTGCCGGCCCTGCTGGGCCGGGCGAGCGCCGACCTCGGCACCCCGGTGTTCTGGCCCTGGACGCGCCTGCTGGGCAGCCCCGCCGCGCGGGACCGGGGACTCGACCCGGCGGTGCTCGACCTCGGGGCGGTGCCGGAGGCCACCGACGCCCGCGCCCGGTTCCGGGCGGTCGCCGACGCCGCCGACGACCTCGCCGCGTCCGCCGGCGACGGGCTCGTCGTGGCCGTCGAGGACGTGCACGCCGCCGACGACGCGTCGCTGGCGCTCCTGCGGCACGTGGCGCGGGAGGTGGTCGCGCCCCGCGGACCGGCCCTGCTGCTCGTGGCCACGACCCGCGAGCCGGTCCCGGACGGGCTCGACGGGGAGGTGCCGACCGTCCTGCACCTCGGCCGGCTCGGGCGCGACACCGTCCGCGAGCTGCTGCGCCGGCGCGCCGGCGGCGATCCCGACGACGCCGCGGTCGACGTGCTCCTGCGGGTCAGCGCCGGCCATCCCCTGCACCTGCGCGAGCTGCTGCGCGCCGCCGACGTCCGCGAGCCCGCGGTGGCCCCGCTCGTGCAGCGCCGGGTCGCGGGCCTCACCGAGCGAGCCCGGGACCTCGTCGCG
>CADCTH010000387.1 GCA_902805495.1 uncultured Actinomycetospora sp. | reverse complement strand
GGCGTCGGGGGCGAGCCGCCCGACCGTCTCGGCCGCCGCGGCCAGGGCGGGCGCGCAGAAGGCGCCCGCGGGCACGAGCAGCAGCGTCACCGACCACCAGGGCCCGCCGAGCGCGACCGGCACCGACCCGAGCGCGAGCAGGCCCAGCAGCACCGCCGTCGGCGGCGGTCGGCGCACCGCGCCGTACACCCACCCGCCGCCCAGGGACGCCGCGCACCACACGGCGTTGGCCAGCGCGAACCAGGCGGCCTCGTCCCGCGCGGTCAGCAGGGCGACGACCGCGAGCTCGGTGGCGGTGAGCATGAGGATCGCCGCGGCCGTCGCGCCCAGCGCCACGAGCATCGGGACGCGCAGCCACGAGCGGACCGGAGGCGCCGGCTGGTCGCCGGGGTGGGTGCCCGCCGCGCGCAGCGGCGGGTCGAGCCGGGCGAGCCCGGCGCTCGCGAGGACGAACGCGGCGCCGACGAGCCACAGGCCGGGGCCGCCGGGCAGGGCCAGGGCGACGAGCGTGCCGAGGCCCGGGCCCACGGCATAGGCGACCTCGGTGGACATTGCCTCGAACGCGAACGCCGGACGCCGGTGCTCCGCGGGCACCGTCGCGGCCAGCGACTGGCGCACCACCGGGAAGGCGGGCGGGACGAGCAGGCCGGCGGCGAGCGCGGCGGGTGCGAGCGCCGTCGGCCCGAGCAGCGGCGCGACGCCCCAGAACACGGCCTGCGCGAGCCCGCACACCGCCAGCACGGGGCGCAGCCCGCGCCGGTCGATCAGCCGGCCGAGCAGGGGCGATCCCACGGCGATCCCGGCCGTGACGGCCCCACCGACCAGCCCCGCCGCGGCGAACCCGCGGTCGAGACCGACGGCGACGTGCAGCGTGAGGACGACCCCGGTCGCGGTGACCGGCAGCCGGGCGGCGAACCCGACGAGCGACAGCGGCGTGAGCCCCGGGAGGCGCAGCACCTCGCGGTAGGTGGCGAGTCCGCCCCCGGTGCCGACGCCCATCACCTCCCATGGTGCCCGCCGTGTCACCCGGGATCGTGATCGCGGACGCCGACGTCTGGACCCCGACCCGCGTGGGCACACTGCCGACCATGACCGAGCCGTCCGTCCTGCCCACCCCGACCTACGCCGTCACCGGAGCGACCGGACACCTCGGCCGGCTCGCGGTCGACGCGCTGCTGCGCCACGGCGTCCCGGCCCGCAACGTCTTCGCCCTCGTCCGCGACCCCGGCAAGGCCGACGACCTCGCCGCCCTCGGCGTCGGCGTCCGCGAGGCCGACTACGACCGTCCCGACACCCTCGGCCCGGCCCTGGAGGGCATCGAGCGGCTGCTGCTCGTGTCCAGCCCGACGGCGGGCAACCGCGTCGAGCAGCACACCAACGTGATCCGCGCCGCCGACGCCGCCGACGTCGGCATGGTCGTCTACACGAGCATCCTGCACGCCGACGAGACCGAGAACGCCCTCGCGCCCGAGCACGCGGCCACCGAGGACGTCCTGCAGGGCTCCGGGCTGCCGTTCGCCGTGGCCCGCAACGGCTGGTACGTCGAGAACTACACCGCGCGCCTCGACGAGTACCTGGCCGACGGCGAGATCGTCGGCGCCGCGGGCGGGGGGCGCGTCTCCGCGGCCACCCGCGCGGACTTCGCCGAGGCGGCGGTCGCGCTGCTCACCGGCGACATCGCCGACCAGCAGGGCTACTGGGAGCTCGGCGGCGAGGCGTTCACCATGGCCGAGCTGGCCGAGACGGTCTCCGAGGTCACCGGCACGAAGGTCGTCTACCGCGACCTCTCGCCCGAGGAGTTCACCGACGCCCTGCGCGGCGCGGGGATGGACGACGCCACGGCGGAGTTCGTCACCGGCCTCGAGCTCTCCACCGCGCGCGGCGAGCTCGAGACCGACAGCCCCGCGCTCGCGAACCTCCTGGGCCGCGCACCCACGCCGCTCGTCGACGCCGTGCGCGCGGCGCGGCTCTGAGAGAACTCCGGGGCCCGCGCTCCGGTAGAACTCCGGTCCATGGAGACCTTCCACGGACGCGAGGAGCTCGTCGGGTCGCTGGGGCGCGAGCTCGGGCCGGGGGAGTGGCTGGAGATCGGCCAGGACCGCATCGACGGGTTCGCCGACGTCACCGGCGACCACCAGTGGATCCACGTCGACCCCGAGCGCGCCGCGAGCGGGCCCTTCGGCGCCACCGTCGCGCACGGCTTCCTCACGCTCTCGCTCGTGCCGCTGCTGCTCGACGGGCTGCGCCGGGTCGAGGGGACGCGGATGGGGCTGAACTACGGGCTCGAGCGCGTCCGCTTCCCGTCCGCGGTCCGCTCGGGCACGCGGGTGCGGGCGCGCTCGACGCTCGTCGACGCCACCGACGTCGGGGAGGGTGGCGTCCAGCTGGTCACCCGCGTGACGATCGAGGTCGAGGGCTCGGCCAAGCCGGCGTGCGTCGCCGACGTCGTGACCCGCGCCTACTTCTGACGCGGCGTCAGGCGACGGCGCGGGGTCCCTCGGCGGGCTCGGCCCGGCGCGGGTGGCCCGGGTCGAGGAAGCGGGTGTCGACGCCGTCGCGGCGGTCAGGGTGCGCGTGCAGGAAGGCCCGCACGCGGGGGCACAGCGGCACGATCCGGTAGCCACGGTCGCGCAGCAGCGCCAGGGCCGCCCCGAGCAGGGGAGCGGCGTGGACGTCGTCGACCTCGGTGTAGACCAGGACGGCCGCGTCGGCGCGCAGGCCGAACTCGACGAAACCGGCCACGGTCCCGCCGCGGCGGGCCTCGACGCGGGCCCGCGCCGGGACGTACGCGATCTCGAGCGTCTCGTCCATGGTTCCCCGACCCTTGGTGCGGCTCTGTGCACAGAGCGTGGTGGGTGCGGCCGGGCGACGCAAGGCCGCCGTCCACGGACCGGGGCACCGGACGCGGCCGGGGAGCCCGGCGGGCCGCCGGGCGCGACGAGCGGGCCCGTCGTGACTCGATCGGGGTGGGGCTCGACCGGGGGGAAGCGTGTGCGGGGGAACGGCCGGGTACCAATGGACCAGACCGGGCCGCGTCGTGGCGGTGCCGGGCGAGGAGGTGGTCGCCGTGAGCGCACCCACACCGACGCCGATGCGTCGTCTCCCGGACGCCGACCCGACACAGGCGGTCACGTCCCTCCCCTTCCCTCCCTGGTGGCTCACCGCCACCGACCTCGGGCGGGCCTGGCTCGAGGTCGCCGCCTGGCACGCCGTGCGCCACGTGCTGCCCGAGGGCGACCGTGGTGACGGGCAGCCGGTGCTCGTGCTGCCCGGCTTCATGACCAGCGACGTGACGTGCGCGGCCCTGCGCACCCACCTGCGCCGCCGCGGGTTCCACACCCACCGGTGGACCCTCGGGCTCAACCGCGGGTTCACCGACGACATCCTCGACGGGCTCGTCGAGCGGTTCGACGAGGTCCACGCCCGGCACGGGCGTCCCGTCGCGATCGTCGGCTGGAGCCTGGGCGGTCTGATGGCCCGCTGGCTGGCGCACCTGCGGCCCGACGCCGTCGAGCGCATCGTCTGCCTCGGGTCGCCGTGGCGCCCCGAGGCGGAGATCAACCGGGTGACCGGGGCGTTCCGCGCCGCCGACCGGCACTGGGGCTTCTCGGCCGACACGGAGCAGATCTTCGACCTCATCCGGCAGCCCGTGCCGGTGCGGTCGGTGGCCCTGTACTCGCCGTGGGACGGCCTGCTGCACGGCGAGGGCTGCCGGCAGGACGAGGCCGAGCTCTGCGACAACGTCGTCGTGCCCGGCGGCAGCCACTGCGGGCTCACCCACAACCCCGCCGCGCTGCTCGCCCTCACCGACCGGCTGGAGGTGCCCCTCGACGACTGGCGGCCGTTCAGCTGGACCCGCGCGCTGGCCGACGCGGTCGGTGGGCGGCGCCCCGCGGCACGGCGCGGAACGGCTCCGGTGGCGGACGCGGCGGCGGCCTGAGTACCCGATCGGTCGCGCACGACCGACCGAGACGGGGATCTCACACCACCCCGCCGCGCCAGGGTGTACGACGGTCGGTAGGAGGTGAGCATCAATGGCTGATGTCTCCCGGCTGCCGTGGGCGATCACCGACCACTGGGACTGGCAGCGCCACGCCGCGTGCCGCGGCATGAACTCCGAGGTGTTCTTCCACCCCGACGGGGAGCGCGATCCCCGTCGCAGCGAACGGGTCGAGAAGGCCGCGCAGATCTGTGCGCGGTGCGCCGTGCGCGAGCCCTGTCGCGACTGGGCCCGCCGCGTCGGGGAGCCCTACGGGGTGTGGGGCGGGGAGAGCGAGCAGGAACGGCGTGAGCACCTCGCCCGCGACCGTCAGGACCGGACGGCCTGAGCGGGCCGGCGCGTGGCAGGCTGGTCGCCATGGACGCGCCGGCGGCGTGGGCCCGGGGTCGCCTCCCGGACGGTGACGGTCGGGTGGTGTCGCTCGACATCAACGGGTACGCCCTGGACTGCATCGTCCCCGCGGGCTCCGGGGAGCCCGAGGGCGCCACGTCCTTCGGGCTGCTCGCGGCCGCGCTGTCGTCGTGCACCGCGATGTCGGTGCGCACCTTCCTGCAGCGCTTCGACCTGCCCCGGGCGTCGGTCGAGGTCGACGTGGCGCTCGAGTCCGGGCCGTCACCGGTGCTGCACCGGCGCGTCGCCCGGGCCGCCGACCTCGACCCCGACGCCCGGGCCCAGCTCGCCGCCGTGGTCGACGGCACGCCGGTGACGGTGCTGCTGCGCGACGCGATCGTCATCGTCACGCGCCTGGAGGTCGGCGCCGGCTGAGCGTCAGGCGGGCCCGTCGCCGGGCTCGTCGAGCAGCGTGTGCAGCCGGACGATCAGGCCGTCGTCGACCAGGGCGATGTCGGTGCCGGTGACCACGGGCGTGCCGTCCTCGGGCCCGAAGCTCCAGGTCAGCACGCCGAGGTCGCCGGACACCCGCACGGGCCCGGTGAGGCGGAAGACGAAGCCGGGGGCGTCGGCCAGCAGCGCCGCCACCTTGGCCTCGACCTCGTCGCGGCCCCGGACGGCCCCCTCGGGGTCGTGGAACACGACGTCGGCGCTCAGCACCGTGGCCATCGCGGCCCGCCGCCGCTCGTCGTCGCGTTCGCCGAACACCTCGAGGAGGTTCCGCCGCAGGAGCTCGTCGACATCGGCCACACCCGGATCATGCTCGGGTGCGGCGGCGCGCGGTCAGCGGGGTGACACCGCGGTGAAGACGCGGTGCGCCACCGCCTTGACCTGGTCGGGCAGCAGACCGTTCACCGCCGCCTGCGCCTTGACCCACGGTGAGCCCCCGACCACCGCCGTGCGCCCGGCGGCGAGGGCGGCGTAGCCCTGCGCGGCGACCTTGGCCGGGTCGTCGACCGCCGAGCGGGCCAGCAGCGTGCCCTCGAGCCCGGCGCGCCGGAAGAAGTCGGTGTTCGTCGGCCCGGGCATGAGCGAGGTGACGGTGACCCCGGTGCCGCGCGTCTCCTCGGCGATGGCCTCGGCGAGCGACTGCACGAACGACTTCGAGGCGTTGTACACCGGCTGGCCCGGCCCGGGCATCGTCGACGCGATCGACGACGTCAGCAGCACCCCGCCCCGCCCGCGCGCGGTCATGTCCGACAGCACCAGGTACGCGAGGTGCGTGGTGCCGCGGACGTTGATGTCGACCAGCCGCAGCTGGTCGGCGACCGGGGCGTCGAGGAACGTGCCGCCCTGCCCGACGCCCGCGTTGAGCGCGGCCGCGTCGACGGGGCGGGGGAGGGCGTCGTACAGGCGCCGCACCCCGTCCTCGGTGGCGAGGTCGGCCTGCACGGCCACGACCTCGACGTCGTGGGTCGTGCGCAGCGTGTGGGTGGCTTCCTCGACGAGCTGGTCCTCGGCGTTGACGACGAGGTCGTGGCCGTGGCGCGCGAACTCGTGGGCGAGCTCGAGGCCGATGCCGCGCGAGGCGCCGGTGACGAGGGCGAGGGGTCGTGATATGGGCATGGTCAGGCGTACCCGGTGCGACCCTGGCCCCATCCGGACCGGGCGGGGCAGGATGCGGACCATGGCCCTCGAGCAGCTGTCCATGCTGGTCGGTGGCACACCGACCGGTGCGATCTCGGGGCGGACGTTCGCCTCCGAGAACCCGTACACCGGGCAGCCGTGGGCGGAGATCCCCGACGGCGGTCCCGAGGACGTCGACGCCGCGGTCGCCGCGGCGCGCGCCGCGCTCGACGGCGAGTGGGGGGCGATGACGGGGTTCGCCCGCGCCGCCTGCCTGCGCCGCCTGGCCGATCTGATCGGCGAGAACGCCGAGCGGCTGGCCCGCCTCGAGGTCAACGACTCGGGCAAGCTCTACCGCGAGATGCTCGGGCAGCTCCAGGGCCTGGGCGGCTGGTACCACTACTACGCGGGGCTGGCCGACAAGATCGAGGGCCGCCAGATCCCCAGCCCGAACCCGAACTACCTCGTCTACACCCGCCGCGAGCCCGTCGGGGTCGTCGCCGCGATCACGCCGTGGAACTCCCCGCTGCTGCTGATGAGCTGGAAGGTCGCGCCGGCGCTGGCCGCCGGGTGCACCGTGGTGATCAAGCCGTCGGAGCACGCGCCGGGCTCGACCCTCGGGTTCGCCGAGCTGATCGCGCACGCGGGCTTCCCGGCGGGCGTGGTCAACGTGGTCACCTCCGGCGACGGCGCGGTCGGGGGGCACCTCGCCGCGCACCCCGGCGTCGACAAGGTCGCGTTCACCGGCTCGACGGCCACGGGGCGCAAGGTCGCCGCCGCGGCCGCCCAGAACCTCAACCCCGCGACCCTCGAGCTCGGCGGGAAGTCGCCGCAGGTGGTGTTCGCCGACGCCGACCTGCAGGCCGCGGCCAACGGCCTCGTCGCCGGCGTCTTCGCCGCGACGGGCCAGACGTGCATGGCCGGCTCGCGGCTGGTGGTGCACGCCGACGTCCACGACGAGCTCGTGCGCCTGGTCGCCGCGCGTGCGGCGCAGATCAAGCTGGGCGACCCGTTCGCCGCCGACACCGAGATGGGGCCGGTGGCCAACGGCCCGCAGTACGAGAAGGTGCTGGGCTACCTGTCCACCGCCCGCGACGAGGGCGCGACCATCGCCTACGGCGGCTCGTCGGAGGAGTCGCTGGGCGGGTACTTCGTCCAGCCCACCGTGCTCTCGGTGCGCCCCACCGACACCGTCTTCCGCGAGGAGGTGTTCGGGCCGGTGCTGGCGGCGGTGACGTTCACCGACGAGGACGAGGCGGTGAAGCTCGCCAACGACACGCCCTACGGCCTCGCCGGTGCGGTCTGGACCAAGGACGTGCACCGCGCGCACCGCGTCGCCGCGCGCATCCGCGCCGGCACGATCTGGATCAACGCCTACCGCGTCGTCGCGCCCAGCGTCCCGTTCGGCGGCTTCGGCGACTCGGGCCTGGGCCGCGAGAACGGCGTCGACGCCGTGGACGCCTACCTGGAGACCAAGGCGGTGTGGGTGGAGCTCTCCGGCGGCACCCGCGACCCGTTCACCCTCGGCTGAGCTCTCCCGACGGCCGCGCGCCCTCGGCGTGCCGCGCGGCCTTGACCGTCTCGGGCGTCGCGCGGTTGTCGGCGGCCTGCTGCCGCGTCGCCTCGTCGCCCCCGACCACCTGGTCGTCGCCGGCGAACAGGGCGTCGATGCCCTGCCGGGCGACCAGCGTGCGGTCGTTCTTCCACGTGTTGTCGCCGTACTGCGTGTCGCCCATGCCCGCCCGGTGGTGGAACTCCGAGTCGGTGGCGCCGGGCAGCAACGCGGTCACGGTCAGCCCGGCGTGGCGGACCTCCTCGCGCAACGACTCCGCGAACGCGAACCCGAACGCCTTGCTGGGCCCGTAGACGGTCTCGTAGGGCGTCGGGGTGGTCGCCGAGATCGAGGACGTGACGAGGATGCGGCCCCGGCCCTGCGCCAGCATCGCGTCGGTGACGCGCTTGGCGAGGTGCACCAGCCCGGCGACGTTGACCGCGACGACGCGCAGGTGCTCGGCGAGGTCGGAGTCCGCGAACGCCCCGCCGAGCCCGATGCCGACGTTGAGGCAGGCCACCTCGACCGGTCGCCCGAGGTCGGTGACGAACGTCCAGAAGGACTCGACGCCCTCGTACGTGCCGGCGTCGCCCTGGTGCGGGTGGGCCGCGACGCCGTGCTCGCGCAGGCGCTCGGCGGCCTCGTCGACCCGGTCGCCCTGCCCGGAGATCGCGACGTCGTGGCCGCGCTGCGCGAGCTGGGCGGCGAGCTCGAAGCCGATGCCCGACGAGCCGCCGGAGACGAGGGCGAGGGGACGTGTACCGGTCACCGGAGCGGGCTGCCCGCGCGCGGCGCCCAGCACGCCCCACGAGCGGTCTAGGAGGTGTGGGCCTTGCCCACGGCCGCGGCCACCTCGTCGAAGACCTCGGCCAGGCGCTCGGGCGCGCCCCGGCTCTTGAGGCCCCGGGCGCCGGGGCTGGGGCCCACGACGGTCGGGAGCTCGGAGTCGCCGCAGGTCAGCGCCCACGCGTCGCGCGCGACCGTGCCGAGCAGCGCGACCACCCGGAGACGGGGCAGGAGCTCGACGAGGCCCGGGAGCCACGCCGCACCCTTGCGCACGTGGGGCGACGTCGGCTGGCTGGTGCCCTTGGGCAGCGGGGCCGGCACGGCGTTCCAGAGCATGAGCCGGTCGAAGGCGAGCCCGACGCGCACGCAGTGGTCGAAGCAGACCGCCGAGGCGTCGTCCTGGTTCTCCAGCGACAGCAGGCCCGACCCGTCGAGCGTGTTCTCCGAGGCCCGCGCGGGGTGGGAGAAGAGGATCAGCACCTCGGCCTCGGTGCCCCCGTGCCCGGGGTCGGGATAGGGGACCTGGCCCGGCTCGAGGTCGTAGGCCGCGGCCACCTGGTCGGCGTAGGCCACCAGCGGCGCCACGTGGGGCAGCTGGAGGTCCCGTCGCTTCATCCGGACGTGGACCCAGTCGTTCGCACCCTTCTGCACGGTCATCACCCTCCCACGGCGGCTCCCGGGCCCCTGCGGCCCGGTGTCAGAGAAGGCCCGGACGGTCGAGCGGCTGGGCGGAGACGACCGTCAGCCCGAGGGCCCGGAGCTGCGCGAGGACGCCGTGCAGGTGGGAGTCGTCGACGATGTCGCCGCGCAGGACCGTCCCGGTCGGCGTGTCCTCGCGCGCCATGTCGCAGAAGGCGTCCCGCGACCCCGCGGGCACGGCGGGTTCGACCCGGAACTCGTAGCGGCGGTGGTCCGTCATCGGTCGAGCGTGGACGGGCGTGCGACGGTGGACCTCATCCGTAGAGGGTCATCCGCGCCGGACCCGCGCCCTCGCGCCGACCGAACGGGCCAGCCGGGCGGGCGGAATGCGTGATGGCGTTGGTCGCGTAGAGCCACTACCGTGACGGACGGTAGTCCCTCGAGGTGGGCGTCGTCGGGGACCGCTGCGTCGAGACCACGGCGGGAGGGCCATGTTCCGCGTGCCCCCGTCCAAGGTGACGCCTCCGGCCGTGCCTCCCGAGCACATCCGCCGGCGTGCGCTGGAGGCCGAGCTCGACCGCGGCGCCGACCGGGGGCTGACGCTCGTCTGCGCCCCGCCCGGCTCCGGCAAGACCTCGCTGCTCGCCGCGTGGGTGGCGGCCACCCGGGGCGGCCCGCCGACCGCGTGGGTGCGCCTCGAGCCCGAGGACACCGACCCGCGGCGGCTGTGGGCCGCGGTGCTGGCCGCGCTCACGGCCCTGCCGACCGTTCCGCCGTCGAGCCGGTTGCACCGTCTCGTGGTGTCCCGGGCGACGGTCGAGCTCGACTTCCTGGGTGAACTGCTGGAGGGGCTCGCGGCGTTGCCGGACGGGGTCGGGCTCGTCCTGGACGACGTCCAGCACCTCGATCGTCCCGCCTCCCGGCACGGGCTGGAGATGCTCGTGCGCGGGCCGCCGCCCGGGCTCCGGCTCGTGCTCGCCGGGCGGCGCGACCCGCCGCTGCCCCTGCCCCGGCTGCGCATGGAGGAGCGGGTCCACGAGGTCCGCACCGACCAGCTGCTGTTCACCCGGGCGGAGGCGGCGGCACTGCTCGACCGCGCGGGGCTGCGGCTCACGCCCGCCCAGGTCGACGCCCTGCACGAGCGGACCGGCGGCTGGATCGCGGGTCTGCGGCTCGCGACGATGTCGCTGCGGGGACACCCCGACCCCGACCGCTTCCTCGCGGAGTTCTCCGGCGACGAGCGCCCGGTGGCCGACTACCTCGTCGACGAGGTGCTCACCGGCCTCGCGGCCGAGCAGCGGGAGACCCTGCGCCGGGTGAGCGTCGCGAGGACGCTGCCGGCGGGTCTCGCCGTCGAGCTCGCCGGTCGCGAGGACGCCGCCGACGTGCTGGACGACCTCGTGCGCAGCACCGGCCTGGTCACCGGCACCGGCGCCCCGGGCGCGGAG
This sequence comes from uncultured Actinomycetospora sp., assembly GCA_902805495.1. Lineage (GTDB taxonomy): Bacteria > Actinomycetota > Actinomycetes > Mycobacteriales > Pseudonocardiaceae > Actinomycetospora. Next base: position 154 of record CADCTH010000387.1, on the reverse strand, counting down.
TACCGGGTCGCCGAGCTGCTGCGCTCGCACCTCGTCGCGGACCTGGGCCGGCACGGCCCGGAGCTCGTGGCCCGGACGCACCGGCGCGCCGCGTGCTGGTGGTCCGACCGGGGTCGGCCCGTGGAGGCGCTCGCCCACGCGCGGCGGGCCGGCG
>CADCTH010000386.1 GCA_902805495.1 uncultured Actinomycetospora sp. | reverse complement strand
TGGGAGAGGGTCGAGGCGGTCACGGGCACCAGTGAAGAGAGCGCCACCGTTCGCGTCCACGTGAGAATTCTTCACACATCGTTCGTCGATGACGGATGATCGTCGCCGTGGACACCCGTCGCCTGCCCTACCTCGTGGAGTTCGCCCGGCACGGCTCGATGCGGGTGGTGGCCGAGGTCCTGGGCACGAGCACGTCGGTGGTGTCCCAGCAGATCGCCGCGCTCGCGCGGGAGGCCGGCGCCGCGCTGGTGGAGCCGGAGGGACGGCGGTCCCGGCTCACGCCCGCCGGGCGGCGGCTCGCCGAGCACGCCCGCACGATCCTGGCGGCCGTGGACGCCGCGCGCCTCGACCTCGACCCGGAGGCCGAGCCCGGCGGCGTCGTGCGCGTCGCCGGGTTCGCCACGGCGATCCGGCGCGCGGTGATGCCGACGGTGGCCGCGCTGGCGGGGTCGCACCCGGGCGTGACGCTCACGATCCGCGAGCACGAGCCCGCCGAGGCGCACGCCATGCTCGTCGCCGACGGGATCGACCTGGCCCTCACGTACGACTACGACCTCGCGCCCGACGCCCTCGACCCGGACCTCACGGCGTCCCCGCTGTGGACGACGACGTGGGGGCTCGCCGTGCCGACCGCCGACGCCCCCGACGCGGGGTCCGACGCTCTGGCCGTGATGTCGGCCTTCCGCGACCGCGCGTGGATCGGCAACTCGCGCAACCCCGCGGACGAGCAGGTGCTGCGCACGCTGGCCTCGATGGCGGGCTTCCGGCTGCACACCGCGCACGAGGCCGACAGCCTCGAGCTCGTCGAGGAGCTCGTCGTCGCCGGCCTGGCCGTCGGGCTGCTGCCGCAGGACCGGCCCGTCCGCGCCGGGGTCACCGTCGTCGGACTGACCGCCCCCGGCGTCCGCCAGCGCGCCTACGCCGTGACCCGGCGCGGGCGGGCGAGCTGGCCGCCGGTGGCCCTCGTGCCCGACGCGATCGCTAGCGGCACACCGCGATGTTGACCTCGGCGGTCCCGGCCGCGCCGGACAACGAGAGCCACAGCGGCAGGTACATCTCCGTCGCGCGCGCGGCGTCGAGCCCGCCGAGGTCGAGGACGCGGTGCTCGGGCCACCCGAACGCCGAGAGCAGGTCGCGCACCGTCGCCTTCGCCTCCTCGTCGTCGCCGGCCACGAAGGTGACGTGCTCGCCCGGCACCCGGTCCGGACGGGCCATGACCTGGCAGTTCATCGTGTTGAGGCCCTTGACCACGTCCGCGGCGGGGAAGGCGGCCTGCAACTGCTCGGCGAGGCTGTGGTCGATGGCCGCCCCGATGCCGGGGTAGCGCCCGCCGCCGGAGAAGTCGAGCACGTTGGCCACGTCGAGCACGACGAGCCCGGGGTGCTCGGGGTGCTCGGCCACCCCGGCGTCCGTGAGCGCGGCGAGCGAGCCCGCCCCGTTCGTCGCGTTGACCAGCAGCTCGGCGTGCGCGCCGGCCTCGGCGTTCGTCACCAGCCGGACCTCCGGGTGTCCGTCGAGCCAGCCGGCGTACCCGTCGCGCTCGCGGGTCCGCGCCGGGTCGCGCGTGCCCACGACGACGTCGTGCCCCACCTCCGCGCAGCGCCCGGCGAGCGCCCGCCCCACCTCACCCGTGCCCAGCACCGCGATCCGCACCTGGTCTCCTCCGATCGACGCCGCCGACGCTCCCGAAGCTAGGACCTCGATCGCGGTCGAGGGCAAGCGCGAGCAGGGCATGCTCGGCGGGCGTGGCTCCCGTCCTCGACCCCGCCGTCCGGCGCACCATGATCGCGGCGCTGGTGCCCGACGCCGAGGCGCTGGTCGGCGACCTGCGCGCGCGGCTCGACCCCACCGCCCGGCGCGGGCTGGGGGCGCACCTGACGCTCGTGTACCCCTTCCTCGAGCCCGCCGCGGTCGACGACGCCGCGGTGGTCGCGCTGCGGGACGCCGTGGCGCCCGTCGCGGCGTTCACCGCCACCTTCGCCGCGGTGCGGTGGTTCGAGCGGCGGGTGCTGTGGCTCGCGCCGGAGCCGGTGGCCCCGTTCCGCGAGATCGCCGAGCGCGTCCGGCGCGCCGTGCCCGCGGTGCCGGCGGCGGACCGCGAGCTCGTCCCGCACCTCACGGTCGGGCTGCGGCGGGCCGCGTCCGCGCAGGACCTGGAAGCGGCCGCCGACGCGCTCGCACCGGCGCTGCCGCTGGTCACGCGGATCGACCGCGTGCAGCTCCTGGCCCGCGGAGAGCGCTGGAACGTCGTCGCCGAGGCGCTGTTGCGGGGTTAGTGCTCAGTTCTTCTGCACGTTGCGCGCGAGGATCCCCAGTGTCGCCTTGAGCGCCTGCTCCGAGACCACCGGGAAGATGTCGCGCTCGGCCCACTCGGGGTGGATGGCCGACCAGTCGAGGTAGGACACGACGCGGGTGCCGTCTTCGTCGGGCTCGAGGCGGTAGCCGTAGACGTGGCCGATGAACGGCTTGGCCTGGCCCTCGATCGTCCAGGCGATCTCGCGGTCGGGCTCGTACACGGTGATGACGACGTCGACGTCGTAGCGCCCGAGCGGGCGGTCGCCGAGCGCCTCGCGGTCCATGTGCACGGTGAAGCGGTGGCCGACGGCCTCCACCGGCTCGCCCGTCGCGTCCATGAGCGTCCCGGAGCTGTCGATGGCGACGTGCCCGTGCGGATCGCGCAGCACGTCGAAGATCGTCGCCGGCTCGGCGTCGATCCATCGGGGGACCTCGATGCGCTGCTCGCTCACGGTGCGCAGCATGTCACCCCCTGTGCGGATCTCCGGGACCGGCGTACCCGGGCGGAACACCGCCGGCCGCGCGGGCGTTGTGCGCACAGCAAGTCGAGACCGAGGAGGTCGATTCCGTGGCCACGCAGACCGCGATCCTGGCCGGTGGGTGCTTCTGGGGCGCGCAGGACCTGCTGCGCCGCCGCCCCGGCGTCCTGTCGACGAGGGTGGGTTACTCGGGGGACCCGAAGACGCCGAACGCGACGTACCGCCGTCACGGCGACCACGCCGAGGCCGTCGAGGTCGTCTACGACGACGACGTGATCTCCTACCGCGAGATCCTCGAGTTCTTCTTCCAGATCCACGACCCGTCGACCCGCGACCGCCAGGGCAACGACATCGGGCGCAGCTACCGGTCGGCGATCTACTACACGACGCCCGAGCAGGAGCAGGTCGCGCGCGACACCATCGCCGACGTCGACGCCTCCGGCATCTGGCCGGGCAAGGTCGTCACCGAGGTGGAGCCGGCCAGCGAGTTCTGGGAGGCCGAGCCGGAGCACCAGGACTACCTGCAGAAGATGCCGTGGGGCTACACGTGCCACTTCGTGCGCCCTGACTGGGTGCTGCCGCGGCGCGCGACGACGTCGGCGTGACGGCCGGAACCGTCGAGCTGGCCGGCGAGTGGGCCGTCTGGCACGCGGAGCGCGAGGAGACCCTGCGCGCCCCGCACGGGTGGCTCAGCCTGGCCGGCCTGTACTGGCTCGACGGTCAGGCCCGCGCGTACCCGGAGCTCCCGGGGACGTGGCGGGCCGTCGAGGGCGGCGCGGAGATCACGGCCGCGCGGGGTGACGGCGTCGTCGTCGACGCCGCGCTCGTCGACGGCACCGCGCGCGTCGAGCCCGTCGACGGCAAGCCCGGCGTGCTGGTCGAGGTGGGGGAACGGCGGGTCGAGGTGATCCGCCGGGAGGAGCACGTCGCGCTGCGCGTGCGCGACCCGCAGGCCCCGACCCGCGTGCGCTTCGCCGGCGTTCCGGCGTTCCCGGTCGACGCCTCCTGGGTCGTCGACGGGCACTTCACGCCGTGGGACGCCCCGCGGCGCATCGACGTCGAGACGGTCGTCGACGGCCTCGGCTTCCACCCGACGGCCGTGGGCACGGTGCGCTTCGGTCTGGGCGGTGCCGAGCACGAGCTCGTCGCCCTGGCCGGCGAGGCCGGGGGCGTGCGGCTGCACTTCCGCGACGGCACCTCGGGGCGGAGCACCTACGGCGGCGGACGCATCGTGCGCACCGGCCCGCCCGCGGCCGACGGCACCGTGCGGATCGACCTGAACCGCACGCTGAACCTGCCGTGCGCGTTCACCGCGTACGCCACCTGCCCGCTCCCGCCCGCGGGCAACACCGTCTCCGTGCCGGTGGAGGCGGGGGAGAAGACGCCGGTCTGACCGTCGCACCGACTGGTTCTGTTCTGCAACCAGTCGGTGCTACGGTGCAACCATGGTCGATCGCACCGGACGGCACGCGGGCCGCGTCGCAGTGATCACCGGCGCGGCGCGGGGGCAGGGACGCAGCCACGCGTGGCGCCTCGCCGAGGAGGGCGCCGACGTCGTCGCGATCGACGTCTGTGCACCGAACCCCGGCGTCGCCTACCCGATGGCCACCCCCGCGGAGCTCGAGGAGACCGCGGCCGGAGTGCGCGAGCGCGGGGGACGGGTCAGCGCGCACGTCGCCGACGTCCGCGACGCCGAGGGGCTCGGGAAGGCCGTGACGGCCGGCATCGAGGAGCTCGGCGGCGTGGACGCCGTGCTGGCCAACGCCGGGATCGGCATGGCGTCGCCGGACGTCACGCCCGCGCAGGCGTTCCGCAACCAGCTCGACGTCAACACCGTCGGCGTCTGGAACACCGTGCAGGCCGCCGCGCCCGCCATGATCGCCCAGGGTCGGGGCGGCGCGATCGTCGTCACGAGCTCGTCGATGGGGCTCACCGGCCGCGGCGGCGACGGCAGCGGACAGATGGACGGCTACATCGCCAGCAAGCACGCGCTGGTCGGGCTCGTCCGGGCCTGGGCGCACTGGCTGGCGCCGCACTCGATCCGCGTCAACTCCGTGCACCCCTCGGGCGTCGCGACGCCGATGGTGCTCAACGACGCGGTCGCGGCCCTGTTCACCGACCCACCCGACGGCTCGGGAACAGGCCAGGTGCCCGACGTCGGCAACCTGCTGCCCGTCGGCCTCCTCGAGCCCGGCGACGTCGCCGACGCCGTGGCCTGGCTCTGCTCGGACGAGGCGCGCTACGTCACCGGCATCGCCCTGCCCGTCGACGCGGGGTTCACGGCGCGCTGATGTGCTGTGACGACGACGAGGTCCTCGACCTCCCGCCGGCCGCGATCGAGGCGCTGGCGCACTACCGGCGGCTGCGCGAGCGCCGCGGCTGGGACTGGGGCGACGAGGACCTCCCCGCGTTTTTCCGGCTCGCCCGCTTCTCCCGGCTCGGCGACCTCACCGACGCCCTCGTCGCGACCGGCGGTGACTGGCCCGCCGCGATCCGCCGCGCCGCGGGCGAGGTGCCGCCGCCGGGGCTCGTGGTGCTCGACTTGGACGCCGCGGGGGCCGTCGTCCCGCGTCCCGGGGCCCCGCGCCTCGCCGTCGCCGGACGCCCGGTGGCGCTCGACGTCGTGGTCGCCGCGGTGGCGGCCGCCGAGCTCGTCGTCGCGGGCGCCCCCGTCGCGGTCGCCGCGGGCGGGGCGGAAGTGGCGACGGTCGAGGTCGACGGGCCGGTGCTGCGCGTCGAGCACCCGGGCGGCGTGCTGGCGGTGACCGGCGCGGTCGAGG
>CADCTH010000385.1 GCA_902805495.1 uncultured Actinomycetospora sp. | reverse complement strand
TGGTGAACGGGGAGGTGGCGGACGCGCTGGGCACGCGCGAGGCGGGGGCCGACCTGCTGTACTCGGTGGCCGCGGCGCACGACACGCCGCGCGACGCGACGGTGAGCTGGTCGCCGTGCTCGGCGAGCAGCAGCGCCTGCGTCGGCGTCTCGGGCGAGGGCGGCGGCATGGTGGCGAGCAGGAGGCCGTCGCCGGAGGTCCCGGCGGCCCGGGCCGCCGCGCAGTCCGCGCGCACGTCGAGGTCCAGGGGCCGCTGGGTCGTGAGCTGGAGCGCCGTCGCGGTCGGCGTCGCGGGGTCCGCGGGCCACGACACCACCGGCTGGTCCACGGCCACCGGCAGCAGCGGCAGGAGGACCGCACAGATGAGGGCCACCGCGCCGGCGAGCAGGGCGACGAGCAGGGCCAGGGCGGCGTCGTCGTCGCGCGGGAGGTCCCCGTCGGCCCGCGGGTCGTCGGCGGGCGGACGCGAGGTCTTCGGGGTCGCCGTCAACGGCCGCGCTCTCGGTTCGGGGGGCGGACACCGCACGCTAGCAACTACTGCCCGTGAGAAGCCCGCGCACCCTCGGTGGGTCAGGGGACGCGACGAGCGATGCGGCACGCTGACCCGCATGACCGGGGAGCTCAGCGTCACGACGAGGGCGGCGACACCACGGACGTCGCCCGCGCCACGGACGGCGGGCGGTCCGGGTGGCGCCCGATGGACCGGGGCCGGCCTCGGCGCCGCGCTCGGCGCCGCGGTGTTCTGGTTGATGCATCGTGCGCTGGGCGATGACGCGCTCATCTCGGTGGCGTTCGCCCGCACGCTCGCCCGATCGGGCACGTGGGGCCTCTTCCCCGGAATCACCTCGAACACCCAGACCAGCCCGTTGAACGTCTGGCTGCTCGGCGGAGTCACTGCGGTGATCGGTCACCCGATCGTCGTGGTCGGCGGGTTGCTGTGCATCTGCTCGGCGTCGATCGGCTGGGCTGCGACGCGGTTGGCCGAGCGCCTCGATGTCCATCCCTCCGCGGGGTGGCTCGCGATCGCGATCATCGCGACCTCGCCGGTCATGGTGTCCACGGTCGGGCTCGAGACCTTCCTGGCCGTAGCGGTGCTGCTGGTCCTGACCCTCGTGGCCCTCGAGGGGCGCACCGTGCTCACAGGGGCATTGTGCGGATTGGCGGTCCTGACCCGGCCTGACCTCGCGATCCCGGCTGCGGTGCTGGCCCTGGCGCTGTTCGTGCGAGGCACCGACGACGCGCGCCCCCGGTCGGCCCGAACGGTCGCCGCGCAGCTGATCACGCTGCCTGTCGTGGCCGCCGCCGTCGCGCTGCCCTGGCACGTGTGGTCGTGGTTCCACCTCGGCGGTTTCGTGCCGGACACGACCTTCGTGCGTACGGCCGACGCCAGCGGGCCGACGATCCTCGCCGCGGTGCCGACGTGGCTGGCGCTCTACCCGGTCGCGGCCACGGCGAGTGCCCTGCCCGTGGCCCTCGCGGTCGCCTGCGCGGTCTGGGCGGTGCGCCGACGCCGCGAGCCCAGAGCCCGCGTCGTGCTGCTCCTCGTCGCCGCCAGCTGGGCCTACCTGTTGGCACTCGCCGCCATCAAGGCGCAGGGCGCCGGCTGGTACTACGGCCCGGCGGTCGCTTGCTCGGCGACCGCGGTCGCGCTCACCGCGGGTGCCGGACGCGCGTGGCTGCCGCGCGCGGGGCTGGGCGCCGTCCTGGCGACGGCAACGGCGGGTGTGCTCGCGGCGGGACCGACACCGTGGACGTGGGCCCCGCTGGTGGTGAACTTCGCCAGGACCGAGCAGTACGCCGCCATCGCCCAGGACCTCCCCGCCCTCACCGGCGGCGAGCCGGTCCTCGGGCCCGGTGAGGTCGGGGCCCTGGCGTTCTACGGGACGGTGCCGGTGCTGGACTTCCTGACCGACCCGGCAATCACCGAGCAGCAGATGCGCGAGCGCGCCGGCAACGGGTTCCGGGCGACGTTGCTCGCGTGGAGCGCTCGGCACCGTCCACCGGCGACGCCGATCCCGGCCCGCTGGCGACTCACGTTCGCCGGCGACGGGAGCACCCCGGCGTCGGCGGGTCGCGTCGTGCGGACGTGGCCCATCGACTCGCCGACCCGGGGGCGCGACGCGGTGGTGCTCACGGAAATCGGGTGACCGCCGGGCGCTGGGCCCCGGACCGACGCGCCTGCCCGTCCCCGTCGGCCACAGGCGTCCCCTCTACAGTGGCTGCACGGTGAGTAGCCGGACCGTCGGTCACCGAGGGAGGGCGATGGACGACGATCAGCGCAACGATCTCGTCATCGTGCTGACCTACTACACCCCGTACGTGTCGGGGCTGACGAACGTCGCCCGCGACCTGGCGGAGGGGCTGGCCGCCCGCGGCTGGCGCGTCTGCGTCGTCGCCTCCAAGCACGACCCCGAGCTGCCCACCCACGACGTCGTCAACGGCGTGCGCGTGGTCCGGGCGCCGGTGCTGGCGCGGGTCGGCAAGGGCACGATCGGCCTGAACCTCACCCGCCTCGCGCTGCGCGAGATGCGCCGGTCGACGGTGGCGAACCTGCACCTCCCGCTCGTCGAGGCCGGGCTGCTCGCGCGACTGTCGCCGATCCCGGTGGTGACGACCTACCACTGCGACGTCTCGCTGCCCACCGGCGAGGGCCCGCTGGTGCTGCGCGCGCTCAACGGGCTGCAGCACGGCGCCATCGACTTCTCCAGCCGTGTCGCGCTGCGCCGCTCGGCGGCCGCCGTGGTCAGCAGCGAGGACTACGCGCGCCACAGCCGGATGTGGCCGTCGATCGACGGCGGCATGGTGGCGGTGCCGCCGCCGTGCCCGCCGCGGGCGCCCGGCCGGCCGACCTACCGGCGCGGGTCGGGCTTCCACGTCGGCTTCCTGGGCCGGATCGTCGAGGAGAAGGGCGTCGAGCACCTCGTCGACGCGTTCCTCGGGCTCGACGACCCCGACGCCCGCCTGCTCATCGGCGGCGACTTCCAGGGCGTCGCCGGCGGCAGCGTCGTCGAGACCGTGCGCCGCCACATCGGCGACGACCCGCGCGTCGAGGTGCTCGGGTTCCTGCCCGAGTCCGAGCTCGACGACTTCTACGCGTCGCTGGACGCCTTCGCCCTGCCGTCGGTGAACGCCTTCGAGGCGTTCGGCATCGTGCAGGTCGTGGCCATGATGGCCGGGGTCCCGGCGGTCGTCAGCGACCTGCCCGGGGTCCGCACGGTGGTCGAGAACACCGGCTTCGGCGCCGTCGTCGCCCTCGGCGGCGTCGCGGGCCTCACCGCGGCGCTCGCGCGGCTCCGCGACCACCCGCTCGACCGCGCGGCCGGCAGTGCCTCGGCCGCGGCCCTCTACAGCGTCGGCGCCGTGCTCGACGCCTACGAGGCCGTCTTCACCAAGACCGCGGGCCGATGAGTCCCCGGCCGTCACCGCCGCCACGAGGAGGAACCGTGGGAATCGACGAGGTCTCCCGGACCTGGACCCGTCTGGGTGCCGAGGACCCGATGTGGGCGGTCCTCACCGACCGGGAGAAGGCGGGCGGGGGCTGGACCCCCGACGACTTCCTGGCCACCGGCACGCGGGAGATCGAGACGCTGCTGGCCCGCCTGGACGCCCTCGGCGTCGCCCCCGCGCGGGGCTGCGCAGTCGACTTCGGCTGCGGCGCCGGGCGCCTCACACACGGCCTGGCGCAGGCGGGCTTCGACGAGGTGGTCGGCCTCGACATCTCGCCGACGATGCTCGCGAAGGCCGGGGAGATCGTCACCGCGCCGCAGGCCGAGTTCCGGCTGGCGACGGGCCCCGAGCTCGAGGTCGTCGAGTCGTACAGCGCCGACCTCGTCTACACCTGCCGCGTGCTCCAGCACATGCCGACCGAGCTCGCGCACCGGTACATCCGCGAGTTCTACCGGATCGCCCGGCCCGGGGCGCTCGTCGTGTTCCAGCTGCCGACGAAGCCCGCGACCAACGCCGCCGGCCTCGTCCTGCGCGCCCTGCCCGCCGCCGTCGCCCGGCGCCTGCGCCGCGGCATGGAGATGCACGGGACGCCGGAGGCCGACGTGCGCGAGCTCGTCGCGTCCTGCGGGGCGCGGATGGTCGCCGCCGACCCCGACACCAGCGCCGGGCCCCGCTGGGACTCACGTCTGTACGTGACGCTGGCGGGCTGAGCTGACCGGTGCACTCGCGCGGCCCGCGACGGACCCGCGCGTCCCGGACCGCCCCGCGGTGGCGCGCCGCGACGTCCGGGGTGAGCTCGGCGCGGTCGCGGCCTACCTGCTGCTGGCGTTGCTCCTGCACGCCCGCGCCCTGGTCCGCGGGGAGCCCACCGGATCGGTCCCCTCGGACTCCGGGCTGTTCGTGTGGTGGCTGGAGTGGACGGCGCGGGCCCTCGCGCGCGGCGAGAACCCCCTGTTCACCACCGCGATGAACGCGCCCGGCGGGGTGAACGCGCTGTGGAACACGACGATGCCCCTGCTGGGCGCGCTGTTCGCCCCGCTGACGTGGACCGTCGGGCCGGGGGCCACCTACGACGTCGGCATGGTCCTCGGGCCGGTCGCGTCGGGGGCCGCCGTACTGCTGGCCCTGCGGCCGTGGGTGCCGGCGACCCTCCCGCGGGCGGTGGCCGGGGCCCTCTACGCGTTCGGGCCGTTCATGATCGCGCACGCCTGGGCGGGGCACCTCAACCTCGTCTGGATGGTGCTGCCCCCGGTCGTGCTCTGGGCCGCCCGAACGATCGTGGTGACGACGACCCGGTCCTGGCGCGACGGGGCCCTCTTCGGTGTGGCGCTGGCGGTGCAGACGGGCTTCTACACGCAGACCCTCGCGCTGGCCGCGATCGTCCTGCTCGTCGTCGGCGTCGTGCTCGCCGTGCGCTTCCCCCACGACGCCCTCCGGCGCGCACGGTCGGTCGCGCGCTCGGTCGCGGCGGCGGTGCTGGTCTACGCGGTCGTCTGCGCCTACCCGCTGTACCTGCTGCTCGCGGGCCCGGCACTACCCCGCGCGCCGATCCGCGACGTCTCGCTCACCGGCGCCGACGCCGCGAACGTGTTCGTGCAGTCCGTGTTGAGCGCCGTGGCGCCGGGGGAGGCGCTCACCGGCGCGCTACGCGGGTACGTCGGCGAGCAGGGCTCGTTCCTCGGCGTCGGGGTGCTGCTCGTGGTCGCCGTGACCCTGGTCGTGGTCCCGCGCCGCGACGTCCGCCTCGCGGCAGTGGTGACCGCGCTCGTCGGGGTCCTGTCGCTGGGCACCTCGC
>CADCTH010000384.1 GCA_902805495.1 uncultured Actinomycetospora sp. | reverse complement strand
AGCGGCCCTCGCCGGCACGGCGCTCGTGGTCGTCGTGGCGGCCGCGCTCGTCGTGCCCCGCGCCGTCGCCGCCGACCCGCCCCCGCCCGGTGGCACCCCGCTGACCGTGCTGTCGTCCAACGCGTTCGAGGGGCAGGCGGACGTGGCGGCGCTGGCCGAGCTGGTCCGTCGCGAGCGCCCCGACCTCGTGGTGCTGCCCGAGGCCGGCGACCGCTTCCGCGGGCGGCTCGCGGCGCTGCTGCCCGGGTACCGGTCGTGGAGCAACGTCCCGCCGGGCGTGCGGGACGTCCGCGGCATCACGGTGCTCGCGGCCCCCCGGGCCGGCGACGTGACCGCCCGGACGATCTCCGAGCCGCCCGGCGCCCCGGGCGACACCCGCTACCCGTGGGCCGAGGTCACCGGCGGGCTCCTCGGCCCCGTGCGCCTCGGCGCCGTGCACGTCGTGTCGATCGTCCCGGAGTGGATCGGCTACTGGCCCGGGGAGCTCGCCCTGCTGCAGCGCTGGTGCGCGCCCGGGACGGGCCCGGCGCTCGTGGTCGGCGACCTCAACGCCACCCCGGACCACTCCGCCTTCCGCGCCGGCACCCGGGGCTGCGCGGACGCGGCGAGCGAGCGGGGTGCGGGCCTGCGCGGGACGTGGCCCGCGTGGTGGCCGCAACACGTCGGCGCCCCCATCGACCACGTGCTCACCGCGAACGGGCCGCAGGCGCGCGAGGTCACGGTGGCCGACGTGCCGGGCTCGGACCACCGGGCCCTGGTCGTGCGGCTGCGGCTCTGACGACCTGGGAGACCCAGGACGATCTAGGAGGCCCGGCGCTCCGGCGCGGGCAGGGCGTGCGCGTGCCGTGGCCGCACGGGCCGGCCCTCGCCGTCGTGGTGCCCGCCGACCAGGCCGCACCAGGAGCACGGCGGGCCCACGGTGCTGATGCGGGTGGCGACCGGCGCGCTGTTCGCCGGGCGCCACGGGCGGGCGGCGCGGTCGACGGCCCGGTCGACGGCCTGGTCACCGGCCCGGTCGACGGCCTGGTCACCGGCGGAGCCCACGACCCAGTTGACCACGGTGTCGATGACGGGCAGGACGGGGTCGGCCCGGTCGGCGGCCGGCGTCCGGCGGCCCCGGACCGCGCGCACGGCACGGCGCGCCGCCACGCGCAGGACGACGGCGAGCAGGAGCGCGGCGAGGGCGACGACGGCGAGCCACTTGGCCAGGAGCACGGCGCAGAAGGCGATGAGCAGCCCCACGATCGCCGTGGCCACCCGAGCGTCACCGTCCACGCGAGCGAGGGTAAGCCCGGCGGGGGACGGCACCGTGTCACATCCACCCCGCGTGTCCCTGCCGAACCATCGACCACACGGGCGAGGGGGCTGGGCCGCGCACGTCCGGGGAGGCCCCCAACGAGGAACGCCCCGCGGGCCACCGGGTCGGGGGTCCGGTGGCCACGCGGGGCACTGGGGATGTCGTCCGGGGTGGGCCGGTCGTTACACGGCCTCGGCGGGAGTTTCGGCAGGAATCTCGTCGGGCCAGTACACCGTGCGCGTGAGGACGTCGAGACCGCCGACGACCCGGCCCCCGGCCAGCCCGACGGCCCGCACGCAGAACTCCACCCACAGCAGGTACTGGATCTGCTTGGCCAGCCCGAGGCGGCTGTAGAGCACGTCGGCGACGCGGTCGCCCGCCCGCGCCCAGGTGGTGATCGAGAACTCCAGGGTGTCGTCGTCGACGTCGCGGGCGGCGAACTCGATCTGCCCGGCCTCGAGGTGGCCGACGAGCGTGCCCAGGCGGAACGAGGTCTCGTCGCGGCGCAGCACCCGCACGGGCCCGTCCCACGGTCCGGGCATGCGCACCACGAGCTCCTCACCGACGGCCATCGCCCCGCTGCACGCGACGTAGTCGAAGCGGGCGACGCCGGGCACCACGGCGCGGTTCATGTCCCGCGCGATCGCGTCGATGAGCGCGGCGGCCCCGCGCTGCGCGCCGACGGCGCGGATGCGGAACTCGCGGTGCAGCGCCGGGCCGTAGCCGTGCTCGAGGGGCTGGTCGCGCTCGGTGGCGTCGTCGAGGTGCGGGGGCAGGTCGCGGTGGTCGCCGATCTCGTCGCGCACGTGCACCGGCACGTCGGGGCGCACGAGGCGCCACAGGACACCCGCCACGCCCCGCGGCAGGCGCGTGAGCATCAGCGCCTCGCGCACGACCTGGTGCGGACCGGGGAGCCAGTGCGAGGTGCGCAGCGAGGTGTCGCGGGTCGACTCGCCGGACGCCGTCGGGGACCACATGGACGGGGGCTACCCCCGCCACCGGGGATCACCCCGTCGACCCGGTCACCGCCGCCGGGGCGCCCGCGCGGCGGCGGGTCTCGCAGTGCTCCTTGAGGTCGCCCGCGAGGGTCCGCAGGTGCCCGTCGACGGTGCGGGCGGTGAGGCGCGCCATCGCCGAGCCGATCCAGCCGGCGCGCTCGTGGACGACGACGACCCGGGTGCGGGCACCGTCACCGTCGGGCGAGGTCAGCGCGAAGCGCACGCTCGCGCGCCCGCCGAGCCCCTCGCCGAGCAGGGCGAAGCGCCGCCGGCGCGCGTGGAACTCGCCGACCCGCCAGGTGCGCTCGGGCAGCCGCGGCGCGCGCAGGCGCACCACGCCGTTCAGCGCGAGGGCGCCGCCACCGACGAGGGTGGCGTCGCGGACCGCGGAGGTCCAGGCCGGCCAGCGGGTGACGTCGGTGAGCACCGCCCACACGTGGTCCGGGCAGGTGTCGATGTCGACAGCCACCTCGCAGCGCATGGCTCGCCTCTCCGCTGAGGACACCGGTGACGCCCACGGTAAGCGGGCACCGGGTGCGGGACCAGACCCCGCCCCCGTGACCTCAGGCCTCGCGGCGCCCGAGGCCGATGCCGGTGAGCCCGGCGCGGCGCAGGGTGGCGGGGTCGAGCAGGTTGCGGGTGTCGACCACCACGGGCTGCTTCATCACCCCGGCCATCGTCGCCCAGTCCAGGGTGCGGAACACCGGCCACTCGGTGAGCACCACCAGCGCCTCGGCGCCCTGCGCGGCCTCCACCGGGTCCGACACCAGCGGCACGCCCTCGACCTCCCCGTCGACGATGCCCGGCGCCACCTTGTCCGGGTTGGCCGGGTCGGGCACCAGCGCCGGGTCGTAGCCCACCAGGTCGGCCCCGGCCTGGCGCAGCAGCGCCGCGATCGCCAGCGCCGGCGAGTCGCGCAGGTCGTCGGTGCCCGCCTTGAACGTCAGCCCCAGCAGACCCAGCCGCACCCGCGCCAGCGACCCCGTCCGCCGCCCCGTCACCGCGGCCCGCACCTTGTCCACGATCCGCTGCCGCTGCCGGGTGTTGGTGTCGATCGTGGCGCGCAGCAGCCGGAACTCGAAGTCCGCCGCGTCCGCCACCTGCAACAACGCGTGGGTGTCCTTCGGCAGGCACGACCCGCCCCACCCCGGGCCCGGCGACAGGAACGCCTGCCCGATCCGCCGGTCATACCCGATCCCGTCGGTCACGTCCCCGATGTCCGCGCCGACCCGCTCACACAGCTCGGCCATCGCGTTGACGTAGGACAGCTTCATCGCCAGGAAACAGTTCGCCGCGTACTTCATCAGCTCCGCCGACGCCGCGTCGGTCAGCACCGTCGGCGCCCCCAGCCGCGCGTACAACGCCGCCACCCGCTCCGCGGCCTCCGCGGTGTCACACCCCACCACGATCCGGTCCGGGTTCAGGAAGTCGTGCACCGCCGAGCCCTCGCGCAGGAACTCCGGGTTCGACACCACCGCCACGTCCGCACGGTCCAGCAACTCCGCGGTCCGCCCCGCCGTGCCCACCGGGACCGTGGACTTGTTCACCACCACCGTCCCCGCCGCCAGCAGCTCGCGGGTCTCCTCGACCACCGCCTCCACCGCGCGCAGGTCGGCCACCCCGCCCACACCCATCGGCGTCGGCAGGCACAGGAACACGATCTCGGCGTCCAGCCCGTCGGTGTGGTCCGCCACCGCCGCCGCGGCCCCCACCACGAACGACAACCGGCCCGCCGACACCTGCTCACCCACCAGCTCCGCCAGACCCGGCTCCACGATGTCGACCACACCCCGGCGCAGCCGCTCCACCTTCGCGGTGTCGATGTCGGCGCACACCACCTGGTGACCCAGCGACGCCAGACACGCCCCCGTCGTCAGCCCGACATACCCTGTCCCCACCACCGCCACCCGACGCGTGAACACGGCTCCCCCTCAGGTCCTCGCGGACGAATTCCGCGGCCCACGCTGCCAGATCACGCTCCGGATCCGGGGCCCGGTCCCCTGCCCGCCGTGACACGGTGGGTCATGGCCGAGCGGGTGGACCTGCGGGGGTCCGAGCAGACGCTGCTGATCACGCTGTTCCTGCGGGAGCGCGACGCCCGGTCGGCGCACCCGGTGCTGGGCGACCGGTTCGCGGCCGAGGCGCTCGCCCGCGTCGACCACGACGCCGGCGCCCTGCGCTGGTTCAGCTCCGACACCGTGACGATCAGCGCCCGCGCGCGGCGCCTCGACGACTGGGCCCGGGCGTTCCTCGACGAGCACCCCGACGGCCAGGTCCTGCACCTCGGGTGCGGGCTCGACAGCCGACCGCTGCGCCTCGACCGGCCGCCCGGCTCACGGTGGATCGACGTCGACCTGCCCCGCGTCGCGGACCTGCGTCGGCGCGTCTACGACCTGCCCGACGACGTCGAGGTCGTCGGCGCCTCGGTGGCCGACCCGTCGTGGTGGGAGCGGGTCGACACCGACCGCCCGACGCTGGCGCTGGCCGAGGGCCTGTTCATGTACCTCCCGCCGGCCGACGTGGACGGCGTGCTCGACCGCCTGGTCGCGGGGTGCGCCGGCGGCGTCCTCGCTTTCGACGCGCTGTCCCCGTGGGTGCTGCCGGTGTCGAACGCCGCCTTCGGGCTGACGAGCGTCGACACCCGCTTCACCTGGGGCCTCGACCGCGACGTGCTGCGCGCCCGCCACCCGCGGCTGCGGGAGCTCGACGACGTGCGGGTGACCGATCTCGGCGCGCAGGCCACGTCGGGCCCGTGGCACCTCGTGTACCGGGCGTTCGACGCCGTGCCGTACCTGCGCGACGCGATGCGCCTGCACCGCTACGCGTTCTGACCCGTCTGCGCGGCGTCCCGCGCCCGGTGCCGGTCGAGCAGCGTCTCGAGCAGCAGGAACGCGAGCAGGCTCGCCCCGAGCAGCGGGACCGCCACGCCGATCGCGATCGTCACCACGACGACGGCCGCGAGCAGCCCGCGCGGCAGCGAGCGCAGGACGCCCTCGGCGGGCACGTGGCCCGGGCGCCGGCCGGGACCGCGCCGGAACCACAGCACGTACCCCCAGACGACCGTGCAGGCGAGCCCGAGGGCGAGCACCGCGAGGACGACCTGGTTGGCCACCCCGAACAGGTAGCCCATGTGCGCGTCGATGCCGTAGGTGGCGAGCTTCGCGGCCAGCGGCCAGTCGGCGAACCGCACGACGTCGACGACCTGCCCGGTGGCGGGGTCGAGGGCGATCGCGTCGTGCTCCTCGGGCCAGGTGCGGTCGATCTGGGTCACGGTGGTCGCCGCGCCGGGCTCCTCGCCCGGCGTGATCTGGACCAGCCCGTCGAGGCCGAGGTCGGCGGCCGTGCGGGCGGCGAGGTCGAACGACGCCGGGGACGCCTCGGCGGTGGGCGTCGCCATCGCCTCGTGGTCGGGGTGGTCGGGGTGGTCGGCGTGGCCCTCGTGCCCCCCGGGGAGCGCGGCGGCGGGCTCGGGGGTCTCCCACGAGAGCTGCGCGCGCAGGGCGCCGATGTTCTCGCCCGCGTAGGTCGACCACGTCAGGCCGGTGGCCGAGAGGAAGAGCAGCCCGACCGACGCCCAGAGCCCGACGACGGCGTGCCACGACAGCAGCCGCGCCCGCTTCCCGCCGGAGACGCGGGGCACGAGCAGGGCCGACGCGCGTTCCCTCCGACGCCGGCGGACCAACCCGATCCAGAGCGTGAGGCCGGCGAGCACGAGCACCCAGAGCCACGACGCGGCGAGCTCGGTGTAGAGCCGTCCGGGCTCGCCGAGGTGCAGGTCGCGGTGCAGCTGGTCGAACCAGGCGCGCAGCGGCATCGCCTGCCCGGAGCCGTAGGTCACGAGCACCCCGTCGAGCGCGCCGGTGTGCGGGTCGACGAACGCGGTCCGGTAGGAGGACGCGGGCAGGGTGGTGTCGTTCGCGATCACCTGGGTGGTGTCGGTCGGTGTCGGTCCGGGGCGCACGGCACGCAGTTCGGTGCCGGGCATCGCGTCCATGCCGGCCCGCACCTGGTCGGCGAGCGGGACCTGCGCGTCCGACGCCGGCACCGTCAGCTCGTCGCGGTAGACCACCGGCTCCAGCGACGGCATGAGCGTGTACGCGAACCCGGTCAGGGCGGCGACCAGCAGGAACGGTCCGACCACCACGCCGGCCCAGAAGTGGATGCGCAGCACCAGCGGCCGCAGCAGCCCCGCGGTGCCCCGGCGGGGCCGGGGGGGCGCCGCGGGCGGCGGGGCGGACTGGTCGACGGACACGCGGGCCTCTCGGGGTCAGTGGACGAGGAGCATGAGGGCCATCCCGGCCCCGGTCACCGCCTGGCAGCCGAGCTGCACGGCCGGGGCGTCGACGAACCGGCCGACCGGGCCGGACCCGCCGCCGCCCACGGTCACCGCCACGGGGGCGGTCGCCCGGGCGAGCGCGGCGACCGTCACCCCGGCGTGCACCAGCAGGTACACCGCCAGCGTCACCCCGACCGCGGAGAGCGCGAGCGGCGACGAACCACCGCCGTGCCCGGCGTGCGCGCCCGCCGCGGCCGACGCCCCGCCGCTCGGGAGCATCACCGCGTACATCACGACCATCGCGGCGTTGCTCAGCAGCAGGTGCGTCGGGTGGGCGGCGCACCGGTCGCCGCCGATCGGCGAGCCGAGCGCCCGGCCGCGGGCCAGCAGCGCGACGAGCCGCACCGTCCACGCCCCGCCGATCACCGCGAACAGCACGACGCCGTCGACCGGGGGCAGCGCCGCCGCCGTGGCCGGCAGCACCATCGCCGCCATCGCCAGGGCCATGACGACGTGGTTGGCCTCGGCCGCGGCCGCCGGGCCCTCGTGCCGGGCCCGGCGGCGCCAGAGGCTCACGGTGCACAGGGCCGCGGCGACCAGGAACACCGCTGCGAACGCCCCGGCGAGGGGTGCGGGCATGCTCACCGGGCGCCCGCGGAACGGAGCGGAGCGCCGCCGCACGAGCACGGGCCGCAGGACGTGGCGACGTGCTGCAGGCCGTCCGTGACCTTCTCCGTCATGGTGCTCCTCCGTGGGCCGGTGTCCGGGCGGGACCGTACGACCGTGCCCTCCCGGCGCCCACCCTTCGCCCCGGCGCCCGGGGCACGTGTGCCCGGACGGCGGAGCGTTCTCAGCAGAGCGCCCGCTCCTTCTCAGGAGCGGCCGCTACCGTCGAGCGAGCACCGTAGGGACCGCCGGTGCGGTCGCGAGCCCGCTTGTCGGGACGGTCACGGCCGGGAACTCCGCGGGGCCCCGGGACGACGCGGTGACGACGCAGGTGACGTCGGGGCGGGACGCGGCGAGGAGCGCACGGGTGGACGACGCGAGGATCACGGCGCTGGCGCTGCGCGCCCGGGAGGGCGATCGCGCCGCCGCCGGCGAGTTCGTGGCGGTCACCCAGCACCAGGTGTGGCGGCTGCTCGTGCACCTCGCCGACCCGTCGGTGGCCGAGGAGCTGGCGCAGGAGACCTACGAGCGCGCGCTGGGCTCGCTGCGCCGGTACCGGGGTGACGCGCCGGCCCGCAGCTGGCTGCTCTCGATCGCGCGCCGCGT
>CADCTH010000383.1 GCA_902805495.1 uncultured Actinomycetospora sp. | reverse complement strand
GTCGTCGCGGTGCGCCGCGAGGTGGCGGCGGGCCGGGTCCTCGGCGACGAGGAGCTGGCCCGGCTCGCGGTCGCGCTGGGCGACCCGCTGGTGCGCGACACCGTGCTGGGCTGGTCGGTCGACGAGGACGAGGCGCTGGCGTCGTCCGCGGAGCGGCTGTGGACCCTGCTGGTGCGCGCCCTGCCCGCGCCCGAGGTCGCCGAGCCCGCGGTGCTGCTCGCCGCCGCGCTGCTCGTGCGCGGCGGGTCCGCGCTGGTCGGCGTCGCCCTCGAGCGCGCGCGCCGCGCCGACCCCACCCACCGGCTGACCGGGCTGGTCACCGCGCTCCTGCTCTCCGGGGCGGGTCCGGCGTCGGTGCGCGAGGTCGTGCGCGACGCGGCCGCCGAGTCGGCGGCGAGGCTGGGGGCCGGGTGAGGGGGTGAGGGCGTCGCTCAGACGCGCGAGCGCGCGAACGCCCAGGCGTCGGCGACGATGCCGTCGAGGTCGGTGTGCGCCGGCTTCCAGCCCAGGAGGTCCCGCGCGCGGGTGGAGGAGGCCACGAGCACGCCGGGGTCGCCGGCGCGGCGGGGCGCGGTGCGGGCGGGGATCGGGTGGCCGGTGACGCGGCGGCAGGCCTCGATCACCTCGCGCACCGAGAAGCCGGTGCCGTTGCCGAGGTTGCAGACGAGGTGGCCGCCGCTCCCCTCGACCTCCGCGGCCTCGCCGCGGGCCAGCAGGTCGAGGGCGAGGAGGTGGGCCTCGGCGAGGTCGTCGATGTGGATGTAGTCGCGGACGCACGTCCCGTCGGGGGTCGGCCAGTCGTCGCCGTAGACCGCGATCTCCTCGCGCTGCCCCAGGGCGACCTGGAGCACCAGCGGGATGAGGTGGGTCTCGACGGTGTGCCGCTCGCCCAGGGCCGGGACCCCGGTCGCGTCACTGGTGGCGCCGTGCGCGCCGGCGACGTTGAAGTAGCGCAGGCTCACCGCGGCGAACGCGCCGCCCGAGGCGGCCGCGTAGTTGGCGATCGCCAGGTCGACGGCGAGCTTGGTGGCGCCGTAGGTGTTGGTCGGCCGGGTCGGCGCGTCCTCGGGGATCGGCGAGGACTCCGGCTCGCCGTAGGTGGCGGCGCTCGACGAGAACACCAGGCGTGGCACGCCGTGGCGGCGCAGGGCGTCGAGCAGCGCCACCGTGG
Source organism: uncultured Actinomycetospora sp. (assembly GCA_902805495.1). Lineage (GTDB taxonomy): Bacteria > Actinomycetota > Actinomycetes > Mycobacteriales > Pseudonocardiaceae > Actinomycetospora. The sequence continues at coordinate 1,650 of CADCTH010000383.1, read as the reverse complement.
TCACGACGTTGCCGTGCCAGTACTTCGCGGGCTGCTCGGTCGACTCGCCGACCAGCGAGCGGGCCGCGCAGTGCACCACCCCGTCGATCCCGCCGCTGCTCAGCACCTCGTCGGCGACCTCGGCGACGTCGCCGACCTCGAGCCGGGCGCCCTCGGGCACGGCGTCGCGATGGCCGGTGGTGAGGTCGTCGACGACCACCACGTCGTGCCCGGCGTCCAGCAGGTGCCGCGCGCACACGCTGCCGACGTACCCCGCCCCGCCCGTGACCATCAGCGTCATGGCGGCCAGTGTGCCAAGCGCGGATCCGCTACTGCGCGCGCACCAGCACCGCGTGGGCCACCAGCGGGTCGACCTCGGCCTGGTTGCCCTGGTGCCCGACGCCCACCGCGTCGCCGAAGCGCGGGATGGCGACGACGTCGACGTCGCTGCCGGGCAGCACGCCGGCGCTCTTGAGGTGCGCCATGAGCTGCTCGTTGAGCTGGATGTGCTCGGCGATGCGCCGCACCTCGACCTTGCCGCCGCCGCTGCGCGCGAACTCGTCGAGACGCACGAGCCCGGCGTCGTCGGGGGTGGGCGTGCGCATCGGCGCGGTGATCTCGCCATCGATCTCGGTGCCGCTGCGCAGGGCGTCGAGACCGGGGATCGGGTTGCCGTAGGGCGACACCGAGGGCTCGCCGAGCAGGGTGAACAGCTTGCGCTCGACGGCGTCGCTCATCACGTGCTCCCAGCGGCACGCCTCGACGTGGACGTGCTCCCACTCGAGCCCGATGACGTTGACCAGCAGCAGCTCGGCCAGGCGGTGCTTGCGCATCACGGCCACCGCCTTGGCGCGCCCGCCGGGCGTGAGCTCGAGGTGGCGGTCGCCCGCCACGTGCACGAGCCCGTCGCGCTCCATGCGGGCGACGGTCTGGCTCACGGTGGGGCCGCTCTGCTCCAGACGCTCGGCGATGCGGGCTCGCAGGGGGACGACCCCTTCCTCCTCGAGCTCGTAGATCGTCCGGAGGTACATCTCGGTGGTGTCGATGAGGTCGTTCATGTCCACCCCTTTCCGCTCCTCCATGCTACCGAGCCCGTCGACACCGGGCGGCGGTGACGCCCGGCGGCAGGGCACGATCGCGGAATGGCCACCACACCGCCGTCCCCGGGTCCCCTGCCCACTCCGGTCGTGGGGGTCGACTGGCTCCGCGGAGCGATGACGCGGGAGGACGGCCGACCGGTCGTGCTCGACGTGCGGTGGACGCTGCGGCCGCCGCCGAAGACGGCCAAGGAGCGCAGGGCCGCGGCGCGCGAGGACCCGCCCGGACTCGTCGAGCACGACGCGGGGCACATCCCCGGCGCGGTGTACGTCGACCTCGACACCGAGCTCGCCGGGCCGCCCGGACCGGCCGGGCGCCACCCGCTGCCCGATCCCGACATCGTCGAGGAGACGCTGCAGCGCGCGGGCGCCGGGCCGGAATCGGAGATCGTCGTCTACGACGGCGGCGACGGCATGGCCGCGGCGCGCGCCTGGTGGGTGCTGCGCTGGGCCGGGGTGCGCGCCGACCGGGTCGCGGTGCTCGACGGCGGGTGGCCGGCGTGGACGGCGGCGGGCGGCGACGTCGTCGCCGGCGGCGAGGGCGAGCGCCGCCCCGGGCGCCTGCGGGTCGACG
>CADCTH010000382.1 GCA_902805495.1 uncultured Actinomycetospora sp. | reverse complement strand
GGGCGGCGGCGCGGCGCTCGGCGCGGTTGGCCGGGGTGGCCGGCGTGGATGGGGCGTGCGGGGCGGTGTCTCGCATGGAGGACCTCCTGGGTGTGTGGGGGACGCCACCGGCGCGGGAGATCAGGGAGCCCGCACGGTCACCACGGAGATCGGGACCGACCGTGCGGACTCCCTGACCATCGCCCGGGGTGCACGAGCACCGCGCCGGGCGGCGGGAGGGGCAGCGGAGGGGGCGCGGACCGGAACGGTCGCGGAGCGCCTCAGGAGTCGATGTCCACGGCGGAGACGGTAGGAGCTCGCGTCGGGGCGCGCGAGCGAATTTCCGCGGGAACATCCGCGTCCCCCCGGTACGTCCCAGGGACGACCGGAGGGGAACGATGTCGGAGATCCTGTGGCCGCTCGCGGTCGTCGCGGTCGTGGCCGCCTTCGGCGGGCTCGTCGGTGGCGGCGTGGTGCTGTCCCTGCGGCGGCAGGCCGCTCGCGCGGACGAGGACTGGCGGCGGTGGAGCGCCGAGCACGGCTGGCACCACGTGGCGACCTCGCCCGACGTGCTCCGCCCGCCCGCGGTGCGGTCGCCGACCCCGGCCCAGCAGCGGGGACTGATCGCCCGCGACCTCACGAAGGCCGTCGTGGAGGTCGACGGCCTGCGCGTCGACGCGGCCACGCTGGTGCTGGACCCCCGTGGCTGGCCGCGCAGGGCGTGGGAGGACCAGCTGGGCGCGCTGCCGGAGGTGGCGACGGCGTTCCTGACCGCGCTGATCACCTCCCTGCCCGCCGACCTGCCGTCCGCGACCCGGCACCGCCCGGGGGAGCCCCGCCTCTCGGGCATCGCGCGGTACCTCGCCGACACGACCGGGAGCGCGCCCGCCGAGGTGGCCTGAAGGGCACGATCTACGACACATCGTCGGAGATGGGCGCCCGTGCCCACGCGCGCGTGACCGGCGCGTCCTACCCTGGACGTCGTATGAACCTGACCGAGGTGGCCACGTCCGGCCCCGTGCTGCTCGCCGTGCTGCTGTCCGTGGCGGCCGGCGCGGTCAGCTTCGCGTCGCCGTGCGTCGTGCCGCTGGTGCCGGGCTACCTCGCCTACCTCGCCGGGCTGGTGGGGGCCGACGCCCCCGCCGTGAACGAGGATGAGGTCCGCGCCCAGGACGCCGAGCGCCGCGCGGCGGTCACCGGCGAGCTGCCCACCGCCGTGAGGGCCACGGCGACGCTGCGCCCGCCGCGCCGCCTGCGCCTCGCGGGCGCCGCGGTGCTGTTCGTCCTCGGGTTCACCGTGGTGTTCGTCGTCGGGCTGGGCTCGATCGTCTGGCTGGCCGACGCACTGCTGGCCAACGAGGCGATCCTGCAGCGGGTCGGCGGCGTCGTCACGGTCGCGATGGGCCTGGTGTTCCTCGGGCTCGTGCCCGAGCGGCTGCGCGACACCCGCCCGCACCGCGTGCCGCAGGTCGGCCTGGCCGGGGCCCCGTTGCTCGGGGCGACGTTCGGCCTCGGCTGGACGCCGTGTCTCGGGCCGACGCTCGCCGGGGTCGTCGCCCTCGCCAGCGGCACCGACTCCGGCGCGGCGGGCGTGCGCGGCATCGTGCTGCTGCTCGCCTACTGCGTCGGGCTCGGCGTCCCGTTCGTGCTCATCGCCCTCGGCGCCGGCCGCGCGGTGCGCGCCCAGGCCTGGCTGCGCGCGCACAGCCGCCGGATCCAGGTCGTCGGCGGGGCCGCGCTCATCGTGGTCGGCCTGCTGCTCGCCACCGGTCTCTGGGCCGAGATCGTCGCCCTGCTGCGCGGACCCGTCGCCGGCTTCACCACACCCCTCTAGGTCGCCGACATGACCACCACGCGATGACCACCACGCTGCCGCAGGCACCCCCCGACGACGTCGGCCCGCCCCCGCCGTCGCCCGGTCCCGCGCGCCGTCTGCTCGCGCTGGCCCGCAACACCTGGCGCGGGCTGACCAGCATGCGCACCGCGCTGATCCTGCTGTTCCTGCTCGCCGTGGCCGCGCTGCCGGGCGCCGTGCTGCCCCAGCGCACGCCCAGCCCCAACGCCGTCGACGACTACCTCACCGCGAACCCCACCCTCGGGCCGGTGCTCGACGACCTCGGGTTCTTCGACGTCTTCGCGACCCCGTGGTTCGCGGCGATCTACCTGCTGCTGTTCGTGTCGCTCATCGGCTGCCTCGTCCCGCGCTCGTTCGAGCACCTGCGCGGGCTGCGCGTCGAGCCCGTGGCCGTGCCGCGCAACCTCGCCCGCCTGCCCCACCACGCGGAGGGCACCGCCGACGACGACCCCGACGCCGTCGTCGAGCGCGCCCGGCGGCGGCTGCGCGGCTGGCGGGTCGCGGTGCGCTCCGAGCCCGGCGGCGTCCGGACACTGTCGGCGGAGAAGGGCTCGCTCCGCGAGGTCGGCAACCTGGTCTTCCACCTCAGCCTCGTGGCGCTGCTCGGCGGCATCGCCGTCGGGGAGCTCTTCGGCTACGAGGGCCAGGTCATCGTCATGGCCGACGGCAGCGAGTTCTGCAACTCCGGCATCTACGCCTACGACTCGTTCCGCCCCGGGATGCGGGTCGACGGCACCGGCCTCGACCCGTTCTGCGTGACCGTCGACGGCTTCCGCGCGACGTTCCGGCCCGACGGGCAGCCCGACTCGTTCGACGCCGCGGTGCGCTACCAGGACGCCGAGGCCGTCCAGCGCGGCGACGGCGCCTGGCAGCCCCACGGGCTGGCCGTCAACGACCCGCTGCGGGTCGACGGCGAGCGGGTCTACCTGCTCGGGCACGGGTACGCGCCGCGCTTCACCGTGACCTTCCCCGACGGCCAGCAGCGCACCGGGCTGGTGCAGTGGCGCCCCGTCGACCAGGCGACGCTGCTCTCCGAGGGCGCCACGAAGATCGACCCGCCGGGCGTCACCGACGAGTCCCAGCGCCGCCGCTCCCAGCTCGCGATCACCGGGCTGTTCGCCCCGACCTCGTCGGGGGGCGGGCTCGTCACGTCGGTGTTCCCGGCGCTGAACAACCCGGAGGTGGCCGTCGACGTGATGCGCGGCGACCTCGGCCTCGACTCGGGGCGCGCGCAGTCGATCTTCTCGATCGACCGGGGCATGGTCGACCAGGGCCGGCTCGTGCGGGTCGCGCGCGAGAACATGCGTCCCGGCGAGCAGATCACGCTCGACGACGGCACCCGCGTGCGCTTCGACGACGTGCAGAACTGGGTGTCGCTGCAGGTGTCCCACGACCCAGCGCAGACCGCGGTGCTCCTCGCGGCGATCGCGCTGCTCGGAGGGCTGACGCTCTCGCTGACCGTCCGCCGGCGCCGTTTCTGGGTGCGCGCCGCCCCCGGCGAGCCGTCTACGACAGATCGTCGTACGGTGGTGTCGCTCGGGGGTCTGGCCCGCACCGACCGGGCGGGCTACGGCGAGGAGTTCGCTCGCCTGGCCGCGGACCTCGCGCCGCCGCGGGACGAGGGGCCGCCCGCACCGTCCCGCCCGGCGCGGGACGACGACGGAGAGGACGACGATGGTCGTTGACGCGGAGCTGGGGCAGTTCGGCGACCTGCTGTTCGGGTCGGCGCTGGCCGTCTACGTGCTCGCGATGATCCTGCACGCGGTCGAGCACGGCCTCCTGCGGCGCGCCGAGCCGGCCGCCGAGGCCCGCGCCCCGGTGGCGGTCGGCGGCGGTGCGGACGACGTGACCGTCGCCCCCACCGGCCCGGCGCCCCGCACCCGCGCCGAGCGCTTCGGGCGGATGGGCGTCTCGCTCACCGTCCTGGGGTTCGGCCTGCACGCCGCGATGCTGGTGGTGCGCGGGTTCGCCGCCCAGCGCGCGCCGTGGGGCAACATGTACGAGTTCACCGCGGCGATCTGCCTGGTCGCGGTGGCCGCCTGGCTCGTCGTGCTGCGCCGGCACCCGGACCTGCGCCGCCTCGGCGTGTTCGTGCTGCTGCCGGTGATCGTGCTGATGTTCCTGGCCGGCACGGTGCTCTACACACAGACCGCGCCCGTGGTGCCCGCCCTGCGCTCGTACTGGCTGGTCATCCACGTCTCCGCGGCGGTGATCTCGTCGGGGATCCTGCTGCTCGCGGGCGTGGCGAGCTGCCTCTACCTGCTGCGCGCGGCGCACGACGCGGACCCCGCACGGCTGGCCTGGACGTCGCGGCTGCCCGGCGCCGACGTGCTCGACCGCGTCGCCTACCGCGCCACGGCGCTGGCCTTCCCGATCTGGACGTTCGCGGTGATCGCCGGCGCGATCTGGGCCGAGGCCGCCTGGGGCCGCTACTGGGGCTGGGACCCCAAGGAGACGACGGCGTTCATCGCCTGGGTCGTCTTCGCCTGCTACCTGCACGCCCGGTCCACCGCCGGGTGGCGCGGGCGACGCGCCGCGGTGATCAACGTGGTCGGCTTCGCGGTCATGGTGTTCAACCTGTTCTTCGTCAACCTCGTCGTCACCGGCCTGCACTCCTACGCCGGCGTCGGCTGATCGTCCCCCCCGGGGCCGTTCCGGTCGTTCGGATCTCCGCGAGGGGATACGGTCAGCCGCGCCAGCGACCAGGGGAGGGGCCGTCAGATGGAATCCAGGGACGACGCCGGCGCGGAGCGCGAGGCCGGACCGGCCCGTGCCGCGGACGCGGCCGGCGCCTCCCCGTCCGAGCCGGAGCGCCCCGCCGGGACCCCGGCGG
>CADCTH010000381.1 GCA_902805495.1 uncultured Actinomycetospora sp. | reverse complement strand
TCGAGCTTGGTGTCGAGCTGCAGCGCGGTCACGAAGTCCTTCGTGCCGGAGACCTTGAAGTCCATGTCACCGAACGCGTCCTCGGCACCGAGGATGTCGGTCAGCGCGACGAACTTCTGCTCGCCGTCGACCTCGCCCGAGACCAGGCCCATGGCGATGCCCGCGACGGGCGCCTTGAGCGGCACACCGGCGTTGAGCAGCGACATCGTCGACGCGCAGACCGAGCCCATCGACGTCGAGCCGTTGGAGCCCAGCGCCTCGGAGACCTGCCGGATCGCGTAGGGGAACTCCTCGCGGGTCGGCAGCACCGGCACGAGCGCCCGCTCGGCGAGCGCGCCGTGGCCGATCTCGCGGCGCTTGGGCGAGCCCACGCGGCCGGTCTCGCCGGTGGAGAACGGCGGGAAGTTGTAGTGGTGCATGTACCGCTTGGTGGTCTCCGGGCCGAGCGAGTCGATGTTCTGCTCGAGCCGGAGCATGTTCAGCGTGGTGACGCCCAGGATCTGGGTCTCGCCGCGCTCGAACAGCGCCGAGCCGTGCGCCCGCGGGATGACCTCGACCTCGGCGGCCAGCGGCCGGATGTCGGTGGTGCCGCGGCCGTCGATGCGGAAGCCGTCGGAGAGGATGCGGCGCCGGACCGTCTTCTTGGTCAGCGCGCGGAACGCCTCGCCGATCTCCTTCTCGCGACCCTCGAACTTGTCGGAGAGCTCGGAGACCAGGCGGTCCTTGATGGCGTCCTGGGCCTCGTCGCGGTCCTGCTTGCCGGCGATCGACATGGTCGCGTCGAGGTCGGAGCCGACCGCGCTCTCGACCGCGGAGTACACGTCGTCCTGGTACGCCGGGAAGGTCGGGTAGTCCTTGGTGACCGTGCCGGTGGCGCGGTAGAGCTCCTTCTGCGCCTCGCACAGGGTGCGGATGAACGGCTTGGCCGCCTCCATGCCCTGGGCCACGATCTCCTCGGTCGGCGCCTGGGCGCCGGCGCCGATGAGCCCGATGGCGCGGTCGGTGGCCTCGGCCTCAACCATCGCGATCGCGACGTCGCTGCCGTCGGCGGTCACCGAGCCGGCGATCACCATGTCGAACACGGCGTCGTGGAGCTGCTCCCAGGTCGGGAACGCGACCCACTGTGCCCCTTCTCCTGGCCTGTTGATCAGCGCGACGCGGGTCGCACCGATCGGGCCGTCGAAGGGCAGCCCGGAGATCTGGGTGGACGCCGACGCGGCGTTGATCGCCAGGACGTCGTAGGGGTCCTTGGGGTCGAGGCTCTGGATCGTGATGACGACCTGGACCTCGTTGCGCAGATTGCCGACGAAGGTCGGGCGCAGCGGCCGGTCGATGAGCCGGCAGGTCAGGATCGCGTCGGTCGACGGGCGACCCTCGCGGCGGAAGAACGAGCCGGGGATCCGGCCCGCGGCGTACATGCGCTCCTCGACGTCCACCGTCAGCGGGAAGAAGTCGAAGTTGTCCTTCGGCCGCTTCGAGGCGGTCGTGGCGGACAGGAGCATGGTGTCGTCGTCCAGGTAGGCGACGACGGCACCGGCCGCCTGGCGGGCCAGTCGGCCCGTCTCGAAGCGGACGGTGCGGGTGCCGTAGGCACCGTTGTCCAGGACCGCGGTGGTCTCGTGGACGCCCGAGTCTGTCTCGGTCATGCGGGGTTCTCCTCTGCAGGGCCCCGACCACGACTCGTCCACGGCTCCCCCCGTGACGCGGTTGGCGACGAGCGGTCTTCGATCGAAGCCCACGGACGCGGTGTCCGGGGGCCACTACCGAGGACCGGCCGACGCGCGGGCGTCCCGGGTTCGTGGACGGTGGCGGTGGGGGCTGGTGTCGGTTCTGCGCACGCCGACGCGCCGACCGGCGACATGGCCGGCCGGCGCGGAGCGTGCGCGGGGTTCAGGTGAGCCTTCTCAGCGACGCAGCCCCAGCCGCTCGATGAGCGAGCGGTAGCGGGCCACGTCGACGGAGGCGACGTACTTGAGCAGACGCCGGCGGCGGCCGACCAGCAGCAGCAGCCCGCGGCGCGAGTGGTGGTCGTGCTTGTGCATCTTGAGGTGCTCGGTGAGCCGCACGATGCGCTGCGTCAGCAGCGCCACCTGCGCCTCGGGCGATCCGGTGTCGGTCTCGTGCACGCCGTACTCGGAGAGCGTCGCCGACTTCTGCTCGGTGGTCAGTGCCACGGGGGTGGTGCTCCTGTCTGTTCTACGGTGCCGTGTCGACCGACGACGTTCGGGGCTCCTCGCCCGTCGCGGGCGTCGCGTGTCGCGGGGATCGGGCCGTGGTCGGACCACGACGGGACCACCCGCCGCCCGGCCACCACGGACCGCAGCCAGGCGAGTCGATGTCGAGTGTACCGACGGGCCCGACAGCCCGGTAAGCGGCCCGCTCAGCGTCCGGCCGCCCGGCGCAGCAGGCTCGCCAGCGAGGGGAACCCGCCGTCGAGGGTGTCGGCGGCCCGGGCCAGCTCGTCCGGTCCGGCGACGGTGCGCAGCAGCTCGCACGAGCGGTCGTCGTCGGGAGCGCGGCGCCGCGCGAGGGGGACCTCGGCGCGGGGCTCGGCGGCGCGCACCTCAGCGAGCAGGGCGAGCACCGCGGCCCGTTCACCGGCGGCCCGCCCGCCCGCGACCCGCTCCTCGAGCATCACCAGCCGCCCCCACACCGCCGGCGTGCCGATCTTCACCCGCCGCCCGCTCATCAGCTGCGAGAGCATTGGCGGGCTGACGCCGAGCGTGTCCGCGAGGACCGTCTGCGACACCCCGAGGGCGCCCAGCAGGCGGCGGAGCCGGTCGCCCAGGGGCTCGCCGTAGAAGCGGCGCTGCAGCTCCCGGTTGCGCCGCACCGCGTCGGCCTCCACGCACCCTCCCACCTCGGGATCTCCACCCGGCGGCGATCGTGGCACCCGGGGCACGGCGACGGGGCCGGTTCGGCGTGACTGCCGCCGGACGGCGGTCGTCAGAGCTCCAGGACCTCGCGGGTGCGCTCCACGTCGCGGTCCATCTGGTGGATCAGCTCGTCGACCGAGTCGAAGCGGTCCATGCCGCGCAGGCGGTCGACGAAGTCGACGGCGACCCGTGCGCCGTAGAGGTCCTCGTCGGTGTCCAGGACGAACGCCTCGACGGTGCGCACGCGCCCGGAGAACGTCGGGTTGGTGCCCACCGACACCGCGGACGGGCGCGCCCGCCCCTGGTGGTGGAACCAGCAGGCGTACACCCCGTCGGTGGGGATCGCGGCGTGCTCGCCGCAGTCGACGTTCGCGGTCGGGTAGCCGAGCTCGCGGCCGCGCTGGTCGCCGCGCACCACCACGCCCTCGAGGCGGTGCGGCCGGCCCAGCGCCTCGGCCGCGGCGCGGACGTCGCCGGCGCTGATGCAGGCGCGCACGTAGGTCGACGAGAACGTGACCGTCGAGCCCCCGGCGGCCACCCCGAAGGGCTCGGTGACGAGGTCGACGCCCTCGGCGGCGAACCCGAAGCGCTGACCCAGCCGCTCGAGCTCGGCGACGTCGCCCGCCGCGCGGTAGCCGAACGTGAAGTTGCGCCCGACCACCACCATCGCCGCGTGCAGGCGGTCGACGAGCAGTTCGTGGACGAACTCCTGCGGCGGCACCCGCGCGAGGTCGGTGGTGAACGGCAGCACCCAGAAGGCGTCGATGCCGAGCTCGGCGACCAGTTCCGCCCGGCGCGTCAGCGACGTCAGCCGCGACGGGTACGTGCCCGGGCGCAGCACCGACGCCGGATGCGGGTCGAAGGTGATGAGCACCGTCGGCAGCCCGAGCTCGCGGCCGTGCGCGACCGCCCGGGCGATCAGCTGCTGGTGACCGCGGTGGACGCCGTCGAACACGCCGATCGTCACGACGCACCGACCCCAGCCCGACGGCACCCCGTCGAGTCCCCGCCAGCGTTGCACGCGGCGAGCCTACGGGCGGTGACCCCGGCCCTGCTGATCAGGCGGGCGTGATCAGGCGGGCGCGATCAGGCGGGCGCGAGGACGAGCACGGGGCGGGCGGCCCCGCGGTCGTCGGCGACGAGCCCCACCACGTGCCCGTCGGGCCCGAAGACGCCCACGGTGCCCCCGGTGCCCGCAGCGGCCAGCGGGCGGCCGTGGGACAGCGCGGCGACCTCCTCGGCGTCGGCGTCACGGCGCGGGAACGCGGTGGCGACGGCGTCGTCGAGGTCCAGCGACAGCGCCGCCCGCCCGTGCGCCTCCTCCTCGGCGGCGAGGGCCTCGACCGTGCGGGCGTGGGCCAGCGTGAACGGCCCGACCCGCGTGCGCCGCAGCGCCGTGAGGTGCCCGCCGACGCCGAGCGCGGCGCCGAGGTCGCGCGCCAGGGCCCGCACGTAGGTGCCCGACGAGCAGTCGACGAGGACGTCGAGGTCGCGGTACGGGCCCTCGTCACGGGTGGCGAGGACGTCGAAGCGCCCGACGGTCACCGGCCGGGCCTCGAGCCGGACCTCCTCCCCCGCCCGGGCGCGCTCGTAGGCGCGGCGGCCGTCGACCTTGATCGCCGAGACGCTGCTCGGGACCTGCGCGATCTCGCCGGTGAGCGCCGTGACGCCGGCGGCGATCGCGTCCGGCTCGAGGTGGGCGGTGTCGCCCGGCTCGCCGAGCGGCTCGCCCTCGGCGTCGTCGGTGCTGGTGGCGAGCCCGAGGCGGATGGTGGCGAGGTAGGTCTTGGTGTCGAGCGCGAGGTGCCCGAGCAGCTTCGTCGCCCGCTCGACCCCGAGCACCAGCACCCCGGTGGCCATCGGGTCGAGCGTGCCGGCGTGCCCGACCTTGCGCGTGCCCACCAGGCGCCGTGCCCGCCCGACGACGTCGTGCGACGTCCACCCGGCGGGCTTGTCCACCACCAGCAGCCCCGGCGGCGGGGGCTCCCGCCGCTCACGCTGCTGTCGACCCTGGCGACCCTGACCGGACACGGCGGGCATCATGCCCGTCGCCACAGCTCGTGACCCGGCCGCCCGGGCCCGGAGCAGGCATCCTGGGGACGTGACCACCCCGACCCGCACCGACGTCCTCGTCGTGGGCGCCGGCCCCGCCGGGTCGGCCGCCGCGGCGTGGGCCGCCGACGCCGGCCACGACGTCCTGCTCGCCGACGCCGCGGTCTTCCCGCGCGACAAGGCGTGCGGCGACGGGCTGACCCCGCGCGCCATCGCCGAGCTCGAC
>CADCTH010000380.1 GCA_902805495.1 uncultured Actinomycetospora sp. | reverse complement strand
GTGATCGGAGCAGGCTCGCGCCATCGCGTCCGGCGGTGTCCCGGACACCGTCCGGACACCCTCGACCTGAGGGAACGCCCCGGGCTCCGGACGGGCGACCGGTGAGCGCGCCCGGTTCTCCCGACTCGCCTGCCCGCTTCTGCGCCGACCTCCTCGCCGAGATGCAGCGCCGCGAGGTGTCCTTCCGCCGGGCCGAGGGGCTCTCGGGGTGGGGCAAGTCGACGATCGCCGCGGCGACGCGCGGCCCCGGGCTGCCCGACGTCGACCTCGTCGCCGACGTGCTCGCGGCGATCGGCGTCCCGGCCGAGGACGTCGAGGGCTGGCGCGCCCGGCACGCACGCCTCTGGCCACCCGGCCGATCGCGTACTGCGCGAACGTCCCGGGCTGCAAGATCCCCGGCACGGACGTCGCCAGTGGTGCGGTGTTCGCGGCGGTCTGCCAGCTCACCGGCGACGCCATGACCAACGCCGACCTCACGTCGACGAACATCGGGCAGAACCCCAACGTGGCGAGCTCCGCGCTCTGGCTCGGGGCGCCGGCGCCCGACGGGCGCGTCGGCTACATCTCCGAGGTCTACCTGGCGCCCGCCTACCGGGGCGGGCTCGGCCTGCCTCCCTGCTGAGGGGGCACCGACGATCACCGGGCCCCCGAGCGGGCTCGCGGGCGCACGGTAACCTGCCGCCACCTGCGCCAGGTGTCGTCCGGTGTCCCGCCCCCGGGTGGTGTCGCCGGGCGGCGGTCCGGGGACCTGTACCGCACCCAGCACCCGAGGAGGACCCGTGTCGGTCGGCCAGATCGCGGCGATCGTCGCCGCGGTGGCGTTCGTGATCCTGGTGGTGCTGCTCGCCATCCCGCTGCTCAAGCTGGGGCGCACGCTGGACGAGGCCACGATCGCGATCCGCAAGGCCCACGAGGGCACCGAGCCGCTGCTCTCGGACGCCGGGGTCACGCTGACCACGGTCAACACCCAGCTCGAGCGCGTCGACGGCGTCACCGCCAGCGCGCAGGCCGTCGCCGCCAACACCAAGGCGCTGACCACGCTGTTCACCGCCACGCTCGGCGGCCCGTTGGTCAAGGTCGCGGCGCTGTCGTACGGGCTGCGCAAGGCCCAGCAGGCCCGCCAGCTCAAGGCGTCGAAGTCGAAGCGGAGTAGCCGCGCATGAAGCGTCTGTTCTGGGTCGGGGTGGGCGTCGCCGTCGGCGTCACCGCCACCCGCAAGGTCAACGAGCTCACCCAGAAGGCCACGCCGGCGGGCATCGGCACCAGCCTCGGCGAGGGTCTGCGCGAGCTCGGCGCCGGGCTCGGCGCGTTCGGCGCGGAGGTCCGCGCCGGCATGAACGAGCGGTCCGAGGAGTTGTACGCGATGGTCGAGGACACCACGGAGATCCCCGTGCGCCCCGAGTCCTCGCCGTCGGCCCGCCACGCGCGAGCGCCCCGGCGGGGAGCCTCGCACGCCCGCTGAGGCGGACCAGACACCCCGCCCGCCGCGCCCCCACCCGCACCACCCGAGCAGGACACCGTGCAGACCCACGAGATCCGCCGACGCTTCCTCGCGCACTTCGAGCACGCCGGCCACACGCCCGTCCCCAGCGCCTCGCTGATCCTCGACGACCCCACGCTGCTGTTCGTCAACGCGGGGATGGTCCAGTTCAAGCCGTACTTCCTCGGCGACGCCCCGGCGCCCTACGACCGGGCCACGTCGATCCAGAAGTGCGTGCGCACCGGCGACATCGAGAACGTCGGCCACACCACCCGCCACAACACGTTCTTCCAGATGGCGGGCAACTTCTCGTTCGGCGACTACTTCAAGGAAGGCGCGATCCGCCACGCCTGGTCGCTGGTGACCGGGAGCCTGGACGACGGCGGGTTCGGCCTCGACCCCGAGCGCATCTGGGTCACGGTCTACGAGAACGACGACGAGGCCGAGCGCCTGTGGCAGGAGGTCGCGGGCCTGCCGCGCGAGCGCATCCAGCGCCGCGACGGCCTCGACAACTACTGGGACATGGGCGTGCCCGGTCCGGGCGGGCCGTGCTCGGAGATCTACTACGACCGCGGGCCCGAGTTCGGTGTCGAGGGCGGGCCGGTCGCCGACGAGGACCGCTACCTCGAGATCTGGAACCTCGTCTTCATGCAGGACGTGCGGGGTGACGAGAGCCCGAAGTACGGGGCCGCCCCGATCGGCGAGCTGCCGCAGAAGAACATCGACACCGGGCTCGGCGTCGAGCGCGTCGCGTTCCTGCTGCAGGGCGTCGAGAACGTCTACGAGACCGACCTGCTGCGGCCCACGATCGACCGCGTCCAGGAGCTGTCGGGGCGCTCGTACGACGAGGGGACCGCCGAGGACGGCGTGCGCTTCCGCGTCATCGCCGACCACATCCGCACCGGGACGATGATCATCGGCGACGGGGTGGTCCCCGGCAACGAGGGCCGCGGGTACGTGCTGCGCCGCCTGCTGCGCCGCGTCGTGCGCAACGCCCGCCTGCTCGGCATCACCCAGCCGGTGCTCGCCGACCTCACCGCGGTGGTGCGCGACGCCATGGGCCCGTCGTACCCCGAGCTGGTCACCGACTTCGAGCGCATCGTGTCGATCATGCGCGCCGAGGAGGAGGCGTTCCTCGCGACGCTGACCACCGGCTCGCGGCTGTTCGACGACGCCGTCACCAACACCCGCGCCGCCGGCCGGAACACGCTGTCGGGGGACGACGCCTTCGTCCTGCACGACACCTACGGCTTCCCGATCGACCTCACCCTCGAGATGGCCGCCGAGGCCGGCCTCGACGTGGACGAGGGCGCCTTCCGGTCGCTGATGGACCAGCAGCGCGCCCGCGCGAAGGCCGACGCGAAGAGCCGCAAGCAGGGCAGCGCCGACCACTCGGTGTACCGGCGCCTGCTCGAGGCCCACCCGCCCGGCGAGTTCCTCGGCTACACCGACCTGCAGGCCGCCGCGCGCATCGTGGGCCTGCTGGTCGACGGGCAGCCGGTGCCGTCGGCCCGCGAGGGCGACGCCGTCGAGGTCGTCCTGGACAACACCCCGTTCTACGGCGAGTCCGGCGGCCAGCAGCCCGACTCCGGCACGATCCGCACGGCCGACGGCACGGTGCGCGTCGACGACGTGCAGCTGCCGGTGCCGGGGCTGCGGATCCACCGTGGCGTCGTCACCCACGGCACGATCGGGATCGACACGGCCGCCGACGCCGAGGTCGACGTCGCCCGCCGCACCGCCATCGCCCGCGCCCACACCGGCACGCACCTGGTGCACGCCGGGGTGCGCAACGCCCTCGGGCCGGCCGCCGCCCAGGCCGGCTCGCTCAACGCACCGGGCCGCCTGCGCTTCGACTTCACCTCGCCCTCGGGCGCCATCCCGGCCTCGCTGCTGGGAGAGGTCGAGGACGAGGTGAACACGATCCTGCAGGAGGACCGTGACGTCGACTGGTACGTCACGACGATGGACCGGGCGCGCGAGCTCGGCGCCATGATGCTGTTCGGCGAGAAGTACGGCGACCGGGTGCGCGTCGTCGACATGGGGGAGTACTCGCGCGAGCTCTGCGGCGGCACCCACGTCGCGCGCACCGGCGAGCTCGGCATGGTCAAGATCCTCACCGAGGGCTCGATCGGCAGCGGGGTCCGGCGCGTCGAGGCGCTCGTCGGGCTCGACGCGTTCCGGTACCTCAACCGCGAGCACGTGCTGGTCAACCAGCTCAGCGAGCAGCTCAAGACGCCCACCGACGAGCTCCCCGAGCGCATCTCGGGCATCGTCGAGCGCCTGCGCGCCGCCGAGAAGGAGCTCGAGGCCGTGCGGGCCCGAGAGGTGCTGTCGTCGGCCGGCGCGCTGGCCGAGGGCGCCGAGGACGTCGGCGGCATCGCCCTGGTGGCCACCCGCACGCCCGAGGGCGTGGGCGGCGGTGACCTGCGCTCGCTCGCGGGCGACGTCCGTGGGCGGCTGCAGGGCCGGCCGGGCGTCGTGGCGCTCTTCGCCCCCGACGGCGAGAAGGTCTCCTTCGTCGTGGCCACCACCGAGGGCGCCCGCGACCGGGGCCTCGCGGCCGGCGACCTGGTCAAGGCGTTCGCGCCCGCGGTCGGCGGCCGCGGCGGGGGCAAGCCGGACCTGGCCCAGGGCGGCGGCAGCGGGGTCGCCGGCATCGACGACGCCATCGAGGCCCTGCGGGCGGAGGTGTCCCGCGCCGGTGCCTGAGGTCGGACCGGTCCGGGGGCGTCGTCTGGGCGTCGACGTGGGCAGCGTGCGGGTCGGGATCGCCCTGTCCGATCCCGGCGGGGTGCTCGCCACGCCGCTCGTTACCCTCGATCACGACGCCGAGGCCGGTACCGACCTGGACCGGCTCGTGGCGCTCGTCGACGAGCACGAGGTGGTCGAGGTGGTCGTGGGGCTCCCCCGCACGCTCGCCGGTCGCGACGGCCCGGCCGCGCAGGCCGCGCAGGAGTACGCGGCCGCCACGCGCGAGCGGCTGGCCGCGGCCGGGCGGCACGACGTGCCGGTCGTGCTGTCCGACGAGCGGCTGACCACCGTCGCCGCCACCCGGCAGCTCTCCGACCGCGGGGTCCGCGGGCGCAAGCAGCGCCGCGTCATCGACCAGGCGGCCGCCGTCGCGATCCTCCAGGGCCACCTCGACGCCCGCCGCGCGACCGGCGGCACCCCGGAGCCCTCGTGACGGGTCGTCACGGAGGGCCGGGCGAGCCCGAGGGCTGGTCGCCGGGGTCGGGGTCGTCGGGTCAGGGATCGTCCGGCGCGCGCCGCGT
>CADCTH010000379.1 GCA_902805495.1 uncultured Actinomycetospora sp. | reverse complement strand
GCCTACGACAAGCTCGACACGTTCCGGCCGAAGATCGGCTACCCGGACAAGTTCCGTGACTACTCCAAGCTGGAGCTGCGCGCCGGTGACCTGATGGGCAACGTCGCCGCGGTGTCGGCCTTCGAGACCGACCGCGAGCTCGCCAAGGTCGGGCAGCCGGTCGACCGCTACTAGTGGCTGATGCTCCCGCAGACCGTCAACGCCTACTACCACCCGGGCACCAACGAGATCTGCTTCCCGGCCGCGATCCTGCAGCCGCCGTTCTTCAGCCCCGACGCGGAGGAGGCGGAGAACTACGGCGGCATCGGTGCCGTCATCGGCCACGAGCTCGGCCACGGCTTCGACGACCAGGGCGCGCAGTACGACGGCGACGGCAACCTCCACGACTGGTGGACTGCGGCCGACAAGCAGGCCTTCGAGGCCAAGTCGCAGGCGCTGGTGAAGCAGTACGACGAGTTCGAGCCCCGCACCCTGCCGGGCGAGCACGTCAACGGCAGCCTCACCGTCGGCGAGAACATCGGCGACCTGGGCGGGCTCACCATCGCCCACAAGGCGTACGTCATCAGCCAGGGTGGCGAGGCGTCGCTGGAGGACCGGCGCATCCTGTTCCTCAACTGGGCGCACGTGTGGCGCACGAAGCGGCGCAAGGAGCAGGAGCTCCAGTACCTCACCATCGACCCGCACAGCCCCGCCGAGTTCCGCGCCAACATCGTGCGCAACCTCGACGAGTTCCACGAGGTCTTCGAGACGCAGCCGGGCGACGGTCTCTGGCTCGAGCCCGAGGCCCGCGTCCGGATCTGGTGACCCGAGAGCTCCCGTTACCGGACAGTCGTGTCGTGGATCAGCCCGATCCCGACCCGACTGTCCGGTAACGGCAGGGCTGTGGAAAGTCCCGGCGGCGGTACGCCGACCTGGTGCAGCCTGCCTCCGTGGCCAGGCACCGGTGGGATCCCGTCGCGCCGCGCGTCCGCGTGGTGCACCCACGGGCGCTCGGCGACGACCTCACGCCGGGCCGGGCGCGGGGCCCGGCCTGGGTCCGGACGGGTGACGGCCTCTACGTGCCCCGCGACGTCGACCGTTCGCTGACGCCGCAACGCGTCGTCGAGTGGGCCGCGCGCATGCCGTCGTACGCTGCTGTCACGGGATGGGCGGCCTGCCTGCTGCACGGCGCAGCCTTCCTCGACGGGCTCGCGGTCGGCGGAGCCACCGAGCTGCCGGTCGGCATCGTGGTGGGGACGCGAGGGTCCATGCGACGCCATGTGGGAGTGAGCGTCTCCTTCGAGAGGATGCCCGAGTGGCACGTCGTCCGCCGCTACGGCGTGCGGGTGGTCGTGCCCGAACGCGCCGTCTTCGACGAGATGCGGCGGCACGGGGAGCGGGAGGCGCTGGTCGTCCTCGAGTGCGCACTCGCCGGCCGGATCACGTCGCTGCCTCGGGTGGTGGCCTTCGCCCGGGCGCACCGCAGCGCCCGCAGATCACCTGTCGTTGCGTGGGCGCTGGCGCGAGCCCGAGGCGGCGTGAGATCGCCGATGGAGGTGCGGGTGCGGACGGTCGCCGAGGAGGACGCGGGCTGGCCGCGCCTGCTGGTGAACCGGGTCGTGCTGGCCGAGGACGGCACCCGCATCGGTGAGGTGGACCTGATCGACGAGCAGGGGCAAGCGGCGATCGAGATCGATGGTGCCGACCACCGTGACGCTGCCCGGCAGGCCTGGGACATCACCAAGGAGGAGCGCCTGCGCGCGGCGGGCTTCGAGGTGACGCGCGCGACCGGGCGCCAGGCACTGGAGCCTGCTGTGCTGGGGCCCCGGCTGGCAGCCGTACGACAGCGGGCGCTGGACAGGTCGACTGGTCCACGGCGCTGGACCCTCGCGCCCGTCGACCGGGAGCGTGACGTCGAGGCGTGGCTGGGCGACCGTGAGGAGGCTGCGGCGTACTACGAGGACCTTGCTGACGCCGCCGGAAGGCACGCGGGCTGAGCTACCGGACAGTCGTGTCGCTGATCGGCCCGTGAACGACACGACTGTCCGGTAGCCCGAGGTCGCCGAGGGATGGCGAGTGTTCGCCGAACCGGCCGCGCGGGCTGTTGAATGAGCGCGTGACACTGCCCGGGCACGACCAGTCCAGCTTCCGGGTCCGCATGGAGTGGGGCCCGACGGGTGCTGCGGCCGTCCCGGCCGACTACGCGGTCGTGGTCGACGTGCTGTCCTTCACCACAACGCTCAGCGTCGCGATCGAGCGGGGCATCGAGGTCTTCCCGTTCCGCTGGCGTGACTCGCGCGCCGCGGAGCACGCGATGCGCCACGCTGCGACGCTCGCCGTCGGTCGCTTCGAGGTCCTCTCGCGCGGCGACGCCCGGCACGTCTCGCTGTCGCCGGCGAGCCTGTCGGAGGTCGAGGGCATCGAGCGGCTGGTGCTGCCCTCGCCCAACGGCTCGACGATCGCGTTCGCCCTGGCCGAGTCCGGGGCGCAGGTCGTGGGGGCCTGCCTCCGCAACGCCGGTGCCGTCGCCCAGTGGCTCGCACCCAGGGTCGCCGACGGCGCCAGCGTGGTCGTCGTACCTGCCGGCGAGCGGTGGTACGACGACACGCTCCGTCCCGCCGTCGAGGACCTGTGGGGGGCGGGCGCGGTGCTCGCGGCGCTCGAGCCGGCGGACGAGGTCACCAGCCCCGAGGCCCGCATGGCGGTCGCCGCGTGGCGCGCGGCGCGACTGCCCGACGACGTGCTGCGCTGCGCGAGCGGGGTGGAGCTGACCGAGGCCGGCTTCGTCGCCGACGCCGAGATCGCGGCACGCCACGACGTCAGCGAGGTCGTGCCGGTGCTCGTCGGCGAGTCGTTCCGCGACGCGACCGAGCTGCGTCCGGACGCCCCCCGGCTGCGTCGCGTCGACTCCTGACCGGCCCCGGATCCTGACCATCCCGCAGGACGCCGGCGCGGAGAGCGCGATCGTGACAACCTCCCTGCCGGCGATGCAACGGCGGACCGTGGTCCTGCGCCACTGACTGGG
>CADCTH010000378.1 GCA_902805495.1 uncultured Actinomycetospora sp. | reverse complement strand
TCGCGTCGGCCGCCCAGGGCACGGCGATCACCGTCGCCATGGACATGACCGAGGGCATCATCGCCCGCTTCCGCACCATGTCGATCGCCCGCGGCGCCGTGCTCACCGGGCACGTCGCCGGCGCCGTCGCGCAGACCGTGTTCGCGCAGGTCGTCGTGCTCGGCGTCGCGGTGCTGCTCGGCTTCCGCCCCGACGGCGACCCCGCCGGCGTGCTCGCGGCGCTCGGCGTGCTCGCGCTCGCCGGGGTCGCGCTCGGGCTGCTGTGCGTCGCGCTCGGCATGGCCACCGGCAGCGTCGAGACCGCGAGCAACCTGCCGCTGCCCCTGGTGTTCCTGCCGTTCCTGGGCAGCGGGTTCGTGCCGACGGCCTCGATGCCCGCGGGGCTGCGGTGGTTCGCCACCTACCAGCCGTTCACGCCGATCATCGAGACGGTGCGCGGCCTGCTGACAGGCGCGCCCGTCACCGGAGCCACCCTCGGCCTGGCGCTCGGTTGGACCGCGCTCATCGCCCTCGGCGGCTGGCTCGCCGCCCGCCGCCTCTACGAGCGCCGGTCGTGACCGCTAACCGGCCGACGTCACCCGGTACACGTCGTAGACGCCCTCGACGTTGCGGACGGCCTTGAGCACGTGGCCGAGGTGCTTGGGGTCGCCCATCTCGAAGGAGAACCGGCTGACCGCGACGCGATCGCGCGACGTCGTCACCGACGCCGACAGGATGTTGACCTTCTCGTCGGCCAGCACCTTGGTGATGTCGGAGAGCAGGCGGTGGCGGTCGAGGGCCTCCGCCTGGATCGCGACGAGGAACAGCGCGCTCGACGACGACGCCCAGTGCACGGTGACCAGCCGCTCGGGCTCGCTGCGCAGCTCGTCGGCGTTGGTGCAGTCGGTGCGGTGCACGCTGACCCCGCCGCCGCGGGTGACGAAGCCGAGGATGCCGTCGCCGGGCACCGGCGTGCAGCAGCGCGCCAGCTTGATCCACACGTCGGTCGAGTCGCCGCCGTCGGCCATGTCGTCGATGACGACGCCGACGTCGCCGGTGCCGCGGCGGCGCTGGACCGTCGACGGGGTGGCCCGGTCGGCGAGCTCCTCCTCGTTCTGCTCGACGCCGCCGAGCAGCGCCACCAGGCGCTGGACGACGTGGCGGGCCGAGACGTGGTGCTCGCCGACGGCGGCGTACAGCGCGGAGATGTCCTGGTAGTGCAGCTCGTGGGCCAGGGCCCCCATAGAGTCGGCGGAGACCAGGCGCTGCAGGGGCAGGCCCGTGCGGAGCGCCTCGCGGGTGATGGCCTCCTTGCCGCCCTCGATCGCCTCCTCGCGGCGCTCCTTGGCGAACCACTGCTTGATCTTCTGCTTGGCGCGCGGCGAGGCGACGAAGGCGAGCCAGTCGCGCGACGGCCCGGCGGCCTCGGCCTTCGAGGTGAAGATCTCGACGACCTCGCCGTTCTCGAGCTCGCGCTCGAGGGCCACCAGCCGGCCGTTGACCCGGCTGCCGATGCACTTGTTGCCGACCTCGGTGTGCACCGCGTAGGCGAAGTCGACCGGCGTCGAGCCGCTGGGCAGCGTGATGACGTCGCCCTTGGGCGTGAACACGAAGATCTCGCGGGTGGCGAGGTCGTAGCGCAGGGACTCGAGGAACTCGCCGGGGTCCGCGGCCTCGCGCTGCCAGTCGAGCAGCTGGCGCATCCAGGCCATCTCGTCGAGCTCGAGGGTGCCGTCGCCCGCCGGGCTCGACCCCTTGTGGTGGGCGCCCTTGGTCTCCTTGTAGCGCCAGTGCGCCGCGATGCCGTACTCGGCGGTGCGGTGCATCTCGTGGGTGCGGATCTGCACCTCGAGGGGCTGCCCGTCCGGCCCGATCACCGTGGTGTGCAGCGACTGGTACACCCCGAAGCGGGGCTGGGCGATGTAGTCCTTGAACCGCCCGGGCATCGGCTGCCACAGCGCGTGGACCATGCCCATGGCCGCGTAGCAGTCGCGGACGTCCTCGACGAGCACCCGCACGCCCACCAGGTCGTGGATGTCGTCGAAGTCCTTCCCCTTGACGATCATCTTCTGGTAGATCGAGTAGTAGTGCTTCGGGCGCCCGAGCACCTCGGCCTTCACCCGCGCCTCGGTGAGCTGGCCCGACACCTCGTCGATCACCGAGCGCAGGTAGGTGTCGCGGCTCGGGGCGCGATCCGCCACCAGCCGGACGATCTCGTCGTAGCGCTTGGGGTGCAGGATCGCGAACGCGAGGTCCTCGAGCTCCCACTTGACCGTCGACATCCCCAGCCGGTGGGCCAGCGGCGCGAGCACCTCGAGGGTCTCGCGGGCCTTCTTGGCCTGCTTCTCGGGCTTGAGGAAGCGCATCGTGCGCATGTTGTGCAGCCGGTCGGCCAGCTTGATGACCAGCACGCGCGGGTCGCGCGCCATCGCGACGACCATCTTGCGGATGGTCTCGGCCTCGGCCGCGGCGCCCAGCTGGACCTTGTCGAGCTTGGTGACGCCGTCGACGAGGTGCGCGACGTCGGCGCCGAAGTCGGTCGAGAGCTCGTCCAGCGAGTAGGCGGTGTCCTCGACGGTGTCGTGCAGCAGGGCGGCGACCAGCGTCGTGGTGTCCATGCCGAGCTCGGCGAGGATCGTGGCGACGGCCAGCGGGTGGGTGATGTAGGGGTCGCCGCTCTTGCGCATCTGGCCGTCGTGCGACTGCTCCGCGATGTCGTAGGCGCGCTGCAGCGTGGCCATGTCGGCGGACGGGTGCAGCTCGCGGTGCACCGCGGCGAGCGGCTCGAGCACGGGCTTGACGACCCCGGAGCGCTGCGCGGTGATCCGCCGCGCGATGCGGGCCCGCACACGGCGCGTCGCCGACGGCGGGCGGGTGGGGCTGACCGGCGGGGCCGGCGGCAGCTCGGCGGCGTGGAGGACGGCCTCCTCGCTCAGCGACCCCTCGGCGTCGGCGCCCGCGGGCGCAGCCGGATCGGGGGCGATCGGCGTGCCGGTGGCGTCGACGTCCTGGCTCACGCGTCGTCCCTCCCCCGGACGAACGGCCTGGGCCCCGACCCGGTGCGGAGGCCCGGCACGTCCGGAATCCATCCAGGATATCTCCGCGCGGCCGAGGTGTCCGGCCGGTCGGGGTCCGATCGGGTCACTGGTCGCCCGCCGTCGGTACGCGTGGGTGACGCCGCGCCACCCGGACCGGTGAGCCGCCCGCGCGCGCCGGGCGGTCGGTCGGCCGTCACCCACGGTGCGGGGAGCGGACGAGCGGTCGGGCTCAGCGCGCGAGCAGCGCGTGCACCGTGTGGTCGCCGAGCCGGGCGCGACCGCCGAGCGCGGGCAGCTCGAGGACCACGGAGAACGCCGCGACCGTGGCGCCCGCACCCTCGACCAGCGCGCACGCGGCGGCCGCGGTGCCCCCGGTGGCCAGCACGTCGTCGACGAGCAGCGCCCGGGCGCCGGGCCGCAGGACGTCGTGGGGCAGCTCGAGGACCGCCGAGCCGTACTCGAGCTCGTAGGACTGGCGCGCGGCGACCGCGGGCAGCTTGCCCTCCTTGCGCACGGCCACGACGCCCACGCCCAGCGATTGGGCCACCGCGGCGCCGAGCAGGAACCCGCGCGCCTCGATGCCGACCACGACGTCGACCCCGCCGTCGCGCGCGGGCGCGCCCAGCAGCCGGGTGGTGGCGGCGAGCCCGGCGCCGTCGGCGAGCAGCGCGGTGAGGTCCCAGAAGCGGATGCCCGGCGTCGGGAAGTCGGGGACCTCGCGCAGGAGGCCGGCGACCACGTCGAGGTCGTCGGCGGTGGTCGCGGCGCTCACCGGCGCCGCTTGCCCGACGGCCGGACGACCTTGCCCGAGGGGCGCGCGCCGGGGCGCGGCGCGGTGGACCGGGCGCC
>CADCTH010000377.1 GCA_902805495.1 uncultured Actinomycetospora sp. | reverse complement strand
GGTTCCGCCACCGCACCCACCCCCACCGCTCGCGACCGCGACCGCATCGTGGCAGGACGCCGAGGACGGCAGGTGCCGTTCGGGACGATCCGTCAGCCGACGCGGACGAACTCCGCCTCCGACGGGACCCCGTCGCGCAGCAGGAAGAGCATGTACCAGCCGGGCGGGGCGACGGCCCCGTCCGGCGGCATGCGCAGGGTCAGCTCGTCGGCGGTCCGCCCGGTGATCTCCAGGCCGACGTGGCGCTGGTCGGGGTTGAACGAGTGGGTGCACGAGCCGTTGCGCATCAGCGCCACGGTGGTGATCGACGCGGCGTCGGGCGTCCCGACCGTGATCACGCTCCCGTGGTCGGCGGCGGCGGGCGCGGACGCGATCGTCGGCCGGTCGCCGCGGAAGAGGTAGGGCGGCCGGAAGATCTCCAGCCGGAGCTCCGAGACCGGGATGACCTCGGGGTTCCAGGTGGCGTCGGTGCCCGAGGTCATGACGGTCGCGTCCGGGAGCAGCAGCGCCGTGGCGTGGTAGAGCCGGGGGACCGTGGTGTGGTCCATCGACGTCCACGCGTCGGTCTCCGGGTCGTAGATCTCGCTCTCCCACACCGGGTTCGCGCCGTTGTCGGCGAAGCCGCGGCTGCTGCCCGACATCACCAGCACCGTGCGGTCGGGGAGCAGGACCGCGTCGGGCATGACGCGGGCGGCGTGCATCGTCGCGGCGGGCTCCCAGGCGGGGGTGGGGGCGCCGAGGTCGAGGAGCTCGCAGCTCGCGGTGGCGGGGGTCCGCATCCCCACCGGCGCCGCGCCGCCGCCCCCGAGCGCCAGCACCGTCGGCCGGTACGGCGGGCTCGCGTCGGGGAGCAGGGGCAGCAGGACGCTCGTGCCCTCGACGCCGTAGGTCCGGCTGTTGCGGCCGGGACGGTCGACCGCGTCCAGCGGGGTCGGCTCGAAGGCGAGCGTGTCGAGGTCCAGGAAGACGGTGCGCATGCCGCCGTGCACGAGCACCCGGCGACCGGGGAGCACGAACACGAAGGGGTAGGTGACCGAGCCCGCGAACTGCCCGAACGGCGGCGCCGGCGTCGCCGGGCCCACCGTGTCGGTGTCCGGGTCGAAGATCTCGTAGCTGAGGTTGGGGTTGGGGCCCTGAGCGGGGTCGAACACCCGCCGCTCACCGGCCACGATGAGGACCCGGCCGTCGGGCAGGGTCGCCGCGGACGCGTACCAGCGGCCCTGGGCCATGCGGTCGACGTCCCGCCACCGCCCACCGCCGGGCCCGCCCGGGGTGAAGGTGTGCAGCATCCGCAGCCGGTCCTGGTCCTCGCGGTCGCCGCCGACCATGAGCAGGCGCCCGTCGGGCAGGAACGCGTGACCGCCGCAGAAGAGGTTCGGCAGGTGGTGGTGCGGGCCCTCGTAGCCCGGTGTCGACGCCGTCCGGGTGGCGAGGTCGAGCACCCGGGACTCGCCGTCGTGGGCCGGCTGGGGGTCGTGGTGCCCGTGGCCCGTCTCGTCGAGGTAGCTCAGGAACCAGATCGAGCCGCGCGCCCCGGTCGGCAACAGCGCCGCGTGCAGGCCGCTGATCCCCGCGGTGAACGGGGCGACCGACCAGGAGCCGCCGACCGCGGGATCGGGGCGCGGGAACGCGGGGCGGGTGAGCACCTCGTAGGCCCCGCGGTGGGCGTCCCACCAGATGTCGCCGCCCTGGAACCGGGTGTGCTGGCTGTGCCGGTCCGGGGTCGTCTCCTCGTTGCTCAGCGGATAGCCCAGGGCGCTGCGCTCGGACCCGAGCTGCGCCCAGAGAACGTGGATGGCGCCGCGGACCTCGAACGCCCCCGTGCCCGGGGTCCAGTAGATCGCGCCGTTCTGGAAGAGGTTGAAGCGCCCGATCCCGTCCGGGGTGGCGGTCTCGTCGGTGAGGGGATAACCCAACGGGCTCCGCTCCCAGCCCATGCCGGCCCAGGCGGCGAAGATCGCGCCGTGGACCTCGTGCGCCTGGGTGGCGGGGGACCAGTAGATGGACCCGAACAGGTAGTGCCGGAAGCGCCCGATCCCGTCCGGAGCGCTGAGTTCCGGACCCGTCGGGGCACCCAGCACGCCCCCGTCACCGCCGAGCGCCGCGTGGTGGTCGTCGATCGGGCCCATGGGCGCACCTCCGGTGATGTCTCACCGAGAGTGACAGGGGACCGGACGATGCGGGCGTAGTGCCACTCGAACAGCCCAGGCTCGTTGGCGTTCAGTCCAGACCGAAGTGCGTGCAGAGCCAGTCCACGCACTCGTGGATGAAGCGCACGCGGTTCTCGGTGCGCTGGATCTCGTGGCCCTCGTCCTCGAAGAGCAGGTACTTCAGCGGCACGCCCGCGGCCTTGGCGCCGTGGACCGCGAGCTCGGCCTCGTGCACGGGGACGTTCGTGTCGTACTTGCCGTGGACGACGAGCAGGGGCGCGCGCAGGTGCTCCATGCGGTGCACGGGGGAGAGCTCGCGCAGCAGGTTGCGGTCGTGGATGGGGTGCCCGTACTCGCCGACGGCGGCGTCGGCGATCCACGGCTCGGTGCGGGCGAAGAACGTCTCGAAGTCGGCCATGCCGCAGACGTCGATGCCGGCGGCGAAGAGCTCGGGGTGGTTCACCAGCGCCGCGAGCGTCAGGTAGCCGCCGTAGGACCGGCCCATGACGCCCACGCGGTCCGGGTCGGCGATCCCGGTCTCCACGAGGTGCTCGACGCACGTGGCGACGTCGCGGATCGCCGCGAAGCGCCCGGCGCCGTTGTCGGCGTTGACGAACGAGCGCCCGGCCCCCGACGAGCCGCGGACGTTGGCGGCGTAGACGGTGATCCCGCGCGCGAGCAGGTGCTGGTAGAGCGGGGTGAAGACGGGCCGCTCCTGCGCCTCGGGGCCGCCGTGCAGGTAGATGACGGTCGGCAGGGGCCCCGCCTGCCCCCGCGGGCGGTAGAGCCAGCCGGGCAGGCGCAGCCCGTCCGGGGTGGTGACGACCTCGAGCGAGGGGTGCACGAGCTGCCCCGGCGACCAGCGCGGCTCCTCCTGCGGGCAGATCAGCGCGGTGGTGTCCGAGGACAGCTCGTGGCACCACACGGCCGCGGGCACCTCGGGCGACTGGATGCCCATCACCAGCGAGTCACCGTCGTGGCTGAAGACCGCGCTCGTGACGACGTCGCCGGGCGGGGCGTACGGCGAGACCTTGCCGGTGGCGAGGTCGAGGAGGTCGACCTCGCTGCGCCCGGCGACGTTCCAGACGAGCGCGGCGAGCGCGGCGTCCTCGGTCAGCGCGAACGCCTCGAGGTCGGCGTCCACGCGCTCGGCGAGCACCTCGGGGGTCATCGGGCTGGCGTAGGTGGCCACGTCGACGGCCACCAGCGCCGCCCGCTCGCGCCCGCCGTCGGTGAGCAGCAGCATCCGCGTGCCGTCGGGGGTGAAGCGGCCGGCGACGACCGTGGAGTCGCGGGTGATGGCCACCGAGTGCTCGACCGCGCCCGGCGGGCCTCCGGGCCCGCGCGAGGTGTCGATCTCGTGCCAGCCCTCGGTGCCGTCGAGGTCGACGATGCCCACGTGGCGAGAGCCCCGCCGGCCGCGGCGCAGCAGCACGCGGCGTCGGTCGCGGCTGACGTCGAGGATCTTCAGGGCGTGCCCGGACCCGAGGCGCTGCCGCTGCGAGGAGTCGGCGTCGACCAGCCAGGCCGTCGTGGTGTCGTAGTCGGACTCGGTGATGGCGAGGACCGAGCCGGTGTGGGTGAAGCGGTCGAGCGTCACCGCCCCGCGGTCGCCGTCGCCCACGCCGCGCACCGGCCGCAGGTCGGTGCCGTCGGGACGGATGATCGAGACGTTGGTGCGCTCGCCGCCGTCGGGCGCGGTCTCGACGGCGAGCCACGCCCCGTCCGGCGACCAGCGCACGGACGCGACGAGGTCCTCGCCGGTGTCGATCGACCACTCCTCGCCGGTGGCTCGGCGGTGCAGCCGGACCTGCGGACGACCGTCGCCGTCCCACACGAACGCGATCGCGGTCCCGTCGGGGGACGGGCTGGGCGACCAGCAGCGGGTGGCGCTGATCCACTCGTCCACCGGGGCGGCCTCCTCGGGTCCGGGCGACGCCTCACCAGTACCCCGGGAACCTACGTCAGGTGATCCCGTGTGCCTGCAGCCACATCTCGAGCAGCGCGACCTGCCACAGCGCGTTGGCCCCGAGGTTGGTCCGGCCGGAGTTCGGGTCGTCGAGCATCTTCTCGACCGCGTCGGCGCGGAACAGGCCCCGCGAGCGCGCGGCGGGGTCGGTGAGCGCCCCGCGCACGCGCTCGAGCACCGGTCCCGAGAGCTGGCGGATCGCCGGCACCGGGAAGTAGCCCTTCTTGCGGTCGATGATCTCGTCGGGGAGCACGCCGCGCGCCGCGGCCTTGAGCACGCCCTTGCCGCCGTCGGCGAGCTTGTACTCCGGCGGGCAGGCGCCCATCGTCTCGACGAACTCGTGGTCGAGGAACGGCACGCGCGCCTCGAGCCCCCAGGCCATGGTCATGTTGTCGACGCGCTTCACCGGGTCGTCGACCAGCATGATCGTGGTGTCGAGGCGCAGCGCCGCGTCCACCGCGGAGTCGGCGCCCTCGCGGGCGAAGTGCGCCTCGACGAACTCGCGGCTCACGTCGGAGTCGACGAGGGCCTCGGGCGCCAACAGCTCGGCCACGCCCTCGTGCGGGCGGTCGAAGAACGACTTCTGGTAGGCGTCGACCGCGCCGAGCCGGGGGACGTTCGCCAGCGGCGGGTACCAGTCGTAGCCGCCGAGGATCTCGTCGGCGCCCTGGCCCGACTGCACGACCTTGATCGACTTCGAGACCTCCCGCGACAGGAGGTAGAACGCGACGACGTCGTGGCTGACCATCGGCTCGGCCATCGCCGCGACCGCGCCCTCCAGCGCGTCGTCGGTCTCGTGCTTGGGCACCGTGAACTTGACGTGGTCGGTGCCGTACGTCTTCGCGACGAGGTCGGAGTAGTCGAACTCGTCGCCGGCCTCGCCGGCCTCGGACTCGAAGCCGATCGAGAAGGTCTTGAGGTCCTTCTGGCCCATCTCGGCGAGCAGCGCCACGACGATCGACGAGTCGATGCCGCCGGAGAGCAGCACGCCGACCGGGACGTCGGCCACCATGCGCCGCTCGACCGCGGTGCGCAGCGAGCTCAGCGCGGTCTCCGCCCACTCCTCGGGCGACCGGTCGTCGTGACGGACGAACGCGGGCTCCCAGTAGGTCCAGTCGTCGGTGCCGCCGTCGGGGGAGATCGTGCGGATGGTCGCCGGCGGCAGCTTGCGCACGCCCTGCAGGATCGTCCGCGGCGAGGGCACCACCGAGTGGAAGCTCATGTAGTGGTGCAGGGCGACGCGGTCGACGTCGGTGTTGAGTCCACCGCCGGCGAGCAGCGCCGGCAGCGACGACGCGAACCGGACCGCGCCGGGCACCTGCGCGACGTAGAGCGGCTTGATGCCGAGGCGGTCGCGGCCCAGCACGAGCTCGCCGGTGCGCCGCTCGACGACGGCGAACGCGAACATGCCCTTGAAGTGCTCGACGCAGGCCTTGCCCCAGCGGTGGAAGGCCTTGAGCAGCACCTCGGTGTCCGAGGTGGAGAAGAACCGGTAGCCCTCGGCGTGCAGCTCCTCGCGCAGCTGCCTGTAGTTGTAGATGATCCCGTTGAAGACCGCGGTCAGGCCCAGCTCGGAGTCGACCATCGGCTGCGCGCCGGTCTCCGACAGGTCGATGATCTTGAGGCGCTGGTGGGCGAGGGCCAGCGGGCCGTGGCCGACGATGCCCCAGCCGTCGGGGCCGCGGGGCTCGAGCACCCGCGCCATGTCGAGCACGGTCGCCGCCTCGGCCGCCCGGCCGTCGAAGCGGAACTCACCGGCGATGCCGCACACGTGGGGCCTCCTCGGGTGTGGTGGCGGTCGGGGTGCGCGCGTTCAGCGCAGGATCCAGGTGTCCTTCGAGCCCCCACCGCGCGACGAGTTGACCACGAGGGAGTCCGCGGGCGCGACCCGCGTGAGCGGGGTCGGCAGCACGGTCGGGGTCGGCGCGAGGACCACGAAGGCGCGCAGGTCGACCACGCGCGGCTCGAGCACCGCGCCGGTGAACGTGGGGTGGGTGGAGATGCGGATGGTCTCCTGGGCGACGAAGCCCGCCGGGTGCTCGCGCACCGCGGCGGCCGCGCGCTCCAGCTCCTCGTCGCCCGCGTGCGGGCCGATGACGATGCCCTCGCCGCCGAAGCCGTCGACCGGCTTGAGCACCAGCTCGTCGAGGTGGCCGAGGACGTACTCGCGCTGCTCGGGGTCGGCGCACGACCAGGTCGTGACGGCCGCGAGCGTCGCCTTCTCGCCGAAGTAGTACTCGGTGAGCGCGGAGATGAAGGGGTAGACGCCCTTGTCGTCGACCAGCCCGTTGCCCGGCGCGTTGGCCAGGGTCAGCCGCCCGGTGCGCACGGCCTCCTGGATCGGCGCGCCGAGCTGGACGCCCTCGGCGTCGCGGGCCGAGAACAGCACCTCCTCGTCGATGCGCCGGTAGAGCACGTCGACGGGGCGCCCGCTGGCGGCGATGGTGATCATGCCGGCCGCGGCGCGGAGCTCGCCGGGCGTGAGCAGCGGCACGCCCATCTCCTCGGCGAGCATGCGGTGCTCGAAGTGCGCCGAGTCGCTCGGGCCCTCGGTGACCACGGCCAGGATCGGGTCGCTGCCCGCGGCCGGCGGGGCGCTCGCCATCAGCGCCTCGCGCAGCATCGCCGGGCCGTCGTCGGTGTCGAGGACGCCGTGCGGCGCCTGCAGCTCGGGCAGCACGCTGCGCACCACACGCCGGTCGGCCAGGGCGTAGCCGATGCCCGACGGGATGCGCAGGTTGTCCTCGAGGAGCTTCCACTCGCCCTCGCCGTCGCACACGAGGTCGAGCCCCTGGACCAGCGCGCGCACCGCGCCGGGGTGCAGGTTCATGGCGGTCTCGTGCGGCTGGGGGAGCCAGCGCAGGGCGTCCTCGGGCAGGACGCCGTCGCGCAGGCAGGCGCGCTCGCCGTGCAGGTCCTGCAGCAGCGCCTCGCAGGTGCGGGCGCGCTGCACGAGGCCCGCGGTGAGGGTCTCCCACTCGCCGGGGGTGACGAGGCGCGGCACGAGGTCGAGGGGGAACAGGCGCTCCTCGTCCTCGGCCTGGGGGAAGAGCATGCCGCGGGCGCGCTGTTCGGCGTCGCGGCTCTTCTCGTGCACGAGCAGGCCCGACGGCCCGATCCGCTCCAGCGTCGAGACGAGCCAGGAGTAGGCCGGGCGCACCGTGCCGTCCTCGGACACGGCCTCGTCGTAGGCGGCGGGCGCGTAGTCGGCGAGCAGCACCGGCGCCACGGTCTCGGAGACGGGCGCGTCGACCGGCGAGTCCGGGGCGCCGCGGGTCTCGGCGACGAGCATGTCGACGACGGCCTCGATGCTGCCGCTGAGGTTCGCGCGCTGGCGCTGGCGCGCCGCCGAGCTGCCGCGGCCCAGGGCCTCCACGGCGAGGTCGTGGACGGCGTCGCGGTCGCCGGCCTCGCTGAGGGCGTCGTCGAGGTGCTCGAGCAGCAGGCGCACGGCCCGCGACGGCGGAACGAGCTCGCGCCCGCGCACGTCGACCAGGTCGCCCTCGAGGCCCGAGCGCGCGGCGCGCCAGCTGGCCGCGCGCAGCAGCTCGGGGCGGTGCTGCGGCGTGGGGCGGCCCTCGACGTGCGCGCGCACGCCGCGCCGCACGAGCGCCCGCGCCAGGCCCGCGATCAGCACGACGCCGTCGACGCTCGGGCTCGCGTCGCAGATCCGCAGTTCGACGGTGCCCTGGTGGGCCGAGGGACGCATGTCGAAAGAGACCATGCCGGGGTCGGACATCGTCCCCGAGGCGACGAGGTCGGCGATGAGCGCGTCGTACTCCGCGGCGTCGCGCAGGGGCGCCGGGGGGCCGGCGGTGGGCCAGCGGTGCCAGGCCAGCGTGCGGCAGCTCGCGTAGCCGGTGTCCTGGTTCTTCCAGAACGGCGAGCTGGCCGACAGCGCGAGCAGCACCGGCAGCCACGGCGCGCTGTGCTGCATGACGGCGATCGCCGCGTCGCGGTCGGGGACGTCGACGTGCACCTGGGTGCCGCAGATCTGCTGCTCGAACACGAGCATCTGGTACTCGTCGCGCATCCGCTCGTAGCGCGGCGACGGGGTGATGCCCTCCGCGGAGCCGTCGATCAGCGGCACGCTGCCCGCGCCGACCACGCCGAGGCCGCGGGAGTCGGCGATGTGGGCGAGCATCCCGCGCAGCCGCACGAGGTCGGTACGCAGGTCGGCCAGGTCCGCGGTCGGCTGGGAGTTGGTCTCGATGATCGAGGGCTTGAGCTCGGCGGCGAACGCCTCGCCGTCGAGGGCCTGCAGCTCGTCGAGCAGCTCGGGAACCCGCGGCACGGCCGACCGGGACTCCAGGTCGACGAGGTGGAACTCCTCCTCGACGCCCAGGACGACCTCGTCCGCGGGGGCCAGGCGGCGGTCCGGCGGTCGCGTTCCCATAGCGGGTCAACCTACGATCGGTGTGTCACGGGCATGTTTCCCGGGCGGCGTCCACTACCCCCGCGGCGGCCGGTGTCACACCTGCCAGACTGCGCGGGTGCGCGTCTTCCTCGGATCGGACCACGCGGGCTTCGCACTGAAGGCCCACCTGCTGCGCGAACTGGCGAAGGCCGGGCACGACGTCGTGGACGTCGGGCCCGCGGAGTACGACGCGGCCGACGACTACCCGCCGTTCTGCATCGAGGCCGGGCGCCGCACCGTGGCCGCCGAGGGCAGCCTCGGCGTCGTCATCGGCGGCTCGGGCAACGGCGAGCAGATCGCGGCGAACAAGGTGCCCGGCTGCCGCGCCGCCCTCGCCTGGAGCGTCGAGACCGCGCAGCTGGCGCGCAAGCACAACGACGCCCAGGTCGTCTCGATCGGCGCGCGGATGCACTCCGCCGAGGACGCGACCGAGATCGTGACGGCGTTCCTCGCCACCGCGTTCGAGGGCGGGCGCCACCAGCGCCGCCTCGACATGCTGACCGCCTACGAGCAGACCGGCGAGCCCCCGGCCCTGCCGGAGGACTGAGGGGCCCGGTCCCCGGGTAGGCGGGGCCGGTGCCCGAAGGCCACACCGTCCGTCGCCTCGCGCGCACCCACACCAAGCGGTTCGTGGGGCACGAGGTCACGGTGTCCTCGCCGCAGGGCCGGTTCGCCCGCGACGCCGAGCTGATCGACGGCCGGGTGCTGCGCGCGGCCGACGCCCACGGCAAGCACCTCTTCCACGTCTACGCCGACGACCTCGTGGTGCACGTCCACCTCGGGCTCTACGGCAAGTTCACGATGCACACCGGCGAGGTGACCCCGCCGCGCGGGCAGGTGCGCATGCGCCTCGTCGGCCCGACGCACTGGGCCGACCTGCGCGGCCCGATCGCCTGCGAGGTGCTCACCGAGGGCGAGGTGGAGGGCGTGCTGGCGCGCCTCGGGCCCGACCCGCTGCGCGACGACGCCGACCCCGAGGCGGCCTGGTCGCGCATCGCGCGCTCGCGGGCCCCGCTGGCGACGCTGCTCATGGACCAGTCGGTGATCGCCGGCGTCGGCAACGTCTACCGCGCCGAGGTGCTCTTCCGCCACGGCCTCGACCCGCTGCTGCCGGGCCGGGACCTCGGCCGCGAGCGCTTCGACGCCGTGTGGGCCGACCTCGGTGACCTCCTGCGCGACGGCGTGCGCCGCGGGGCCATCGACACCGTGCGCCCCGAGCACCGGCAGTGTGACCACGCGCACGACCAGCCGCACGGACGCAGCTGCGGCCGAGAGGTGTACGTGTACCGCCGGACGGGCGAGCCGTGCCGGGTGTGCGGCACCGAGGTGCAGCGCCGCACCCACGCCAGCCGCAACCTGTTCTGGTGCGCGAGGTGTCAGGCCGCGACCTGACCGTTACGTTTGGCTCGTCCCGTTCGATGTCCCCCACAGGGGTGACGCGTGGCCCGACCGGGGTGGGGAGCCGGGCCGCACGTCCACCCCGCGTGTCCTGTCCGTGCCCAGAGCGTCCGCGCTCCTCGAGGAGGTCCGCGTGGCCCGCTCCCGCCCGCGCTGGCAGATGACCACCCGCTCGCGGTTCGCGATCATCCTCGGGTGCGCGGGCCTCGCCGTCGCCGGCGTGCAGCTGGCGATGCTCAGCGACCCGCCGACCGTGCTGCAGATTGTGGTGGTGGCGTTCTGGAGCGTCGTGGGCGTCGCCTACCTCGGCTCCGCCGTTGCCCAGCGGGTGCGCGCCCGCCGCCGCCCCGCGCCCGCGCCGCCCGCCGCCGCGCCGCTCGAGGAGATCGTCCCGGTGCCCGTGCGTCCCGCCCGCCCGCGGGCGCGGACGGCGGCGACCGGGGACGCC
>CADCTH010000376.1 GCA_902805495.1 uncultured Actinomycetospora sp. | reverse complement strand
GCAGGGTCCGCACCCGGCGCAGGTCGAGCCCGTCGTCGTCGAGGCGCAGGCGGTAGCCGCCCTCGTCGGTGGTCAGCCGGGGTGCGGCGGCGCGGAGGTCGGCGCGCAGCCGCGACAGGTGGCTGTGCACCGTCGCCCGCGCGGACTCCGGCGGGTCGTCGGGCCACAGGGCGTCGACCACCTGCTCGACGGTGACCGTGCGCCCCTGCGCCAGCGCCAGCAGGGCGAGCACCGCGCGGCGCTTGGGGCCGCGCACCTCGACCGGCTCGCCGTCGACGGTCAGCCGCAGCGGCCCGAGCACGTCGACGCGGACGCTCCCGCCCTCCTGCGCACCGCCCACGCTCACCACTCCCCGTGGCGAGCATGCCGTGCTGACAGCGGCGTGCAAGGGGCCTGCCAGCCGTGCGGCGGAACGTCGTCGGCGCTCGTCACCCACAGCACCCGGGAGGACCCCGCCATGCACGCCCTGCACATCACGTTCACCTCGGCCGCCGGCGTCGAGCAGCTGCGCGGCGCCGCGATCGACTTCGCCGAGGTCCTGCGCACCGTGCCCGGCTTCGTCGCCAAGACCTGGCTGGTCGACGGCGCCCACCACGGCGGCTTCTACCTGTTCACCGACCGCGCGGCGGCCGAGGCCTACCGCGACGGCCCCCTCGTCACCGGACTGCGCGAGCACCCGGCGTTCAGCGACTTCGAGGTCCGCGGGTGGGACGTCGACTCCGAGCTCGGCGCCCTCACCGGCGCCATCACCCGCACCGCCGCCTGACCACCCGATCCACTCCGGAGGACCGACCATGACCACGACCACCGCCACCCGCGACCAGGCGCTCGTCACCACCCTGCGCACGACCCTGGGCGGCGACGTGATCGACCCGGACGACGCCCGCTACGACGAGGCCCGGCGGGTGTGGAACG
Source organism: uncultured Actinomycetospora sp. (assembly GCA_902805495.1). Taxonomy (GTDB): domain Bacteria; phylum Actinomycetota; class Actinomycetes; order Mycobacteriales; family Pseudonocardiaceae; genus Actinomycetospora. The sequence continues at coordinate 13,477 of CADCTH010000376.1, read as the reverse complement.
GGCTGATCGACCGCCGTCCGGCCGTCGTCGCGAGGTGCACCTCCCGCGCCGACGTCGTCGCCGCGCTCGCCGCCGCCCGGGCCCACCGGCCCCCGGTGAGCATCCGGGGCGGCGGGCACCAGATCGCCGGGAGCGCCGTGTGCGACGACGGCCTGGTGATCGACCTGTCGGCCATGACCGACGTGACCGTCGACCCCGACGCCCGCACCGCGCGGGTCGGCCCCGGCGCCCGCTGGGCGGACGTCAACGCCGCCACCAGCCCGCACGGCCTGGTCGTGCCTGGCGGCGAGGTGTCCGAGACCGGCGTCGCCGGGCTGACCCTCGGCGGCGGCATGGGCCACCTGCAGCGCGCGTACGGCCTGAGCTGCGACGCGCTGCGGTCGGTCGAGATCGTCACCGCCGACGGGACGGTGCGCACCGCGAGCCGCGACGAGCACCCCGACCTCTTCTGGGCCGTGCGCGGCGGCGGACGCGGCCTCGGCGTCGTCACCGCGATGGAGTTCACGCTGCAGCCGCTCGGCCCCGAGGTCGCGCAGGCGCTCGTGCTCTACCCCTACGACCAGGCGGAAGCGGTGCTCGCGGCCTGGCGGGAGCTCGTGCCGCGGATGCCCGACACGGTCTCGCCGGAGTTCGCGCTCTGGGGCATCCCGCCGGACCCGGGGTTCCCGGCGGAGATGCACGGTGCCCCGGTGGTGATGGTCGCCGGCCTGTACGCCGGTCCCGCGCAGGAGGGCCTCGAGGTGCTCGCGCCGCTCGCGCGCCTGGGCACGCCGCTGGTGGACGCCACCACGATCACCGACTACGTCACCAGCCAGTCCGGCTCCGACCCGCTGTTCCCGGCCGGCGCGCGGTACTTCTTCAAGTCGCACTTCCTCGAGACCTTCGACGACGACGCGGCCGCCGCCGTGCTCGCCACCGGGGCCGCCCGACCGACGCCGCAGTCGCTGGTCATCGTGCGCACGATGGGCGGGGCGATCGCGCGCGTCGGGGACGACGAGAGCGCCTTCGCCCACCGGCGGGCCCGGTTCAACGTCAGCATCGACGCGGGCTGGACCGACCCGACCGTGGACGACGCCGCGATCGGCTGGGCGCGGGGGGCGTGGGACGCGCTCACGCCGTTCGCCACGGGCGGGGTGTACGTGAACTTCGCCGGCCTGGACGACGACGCCGACCGCGGCGCGGTGTTCGGCACGCACGCCGCCCGACTCGACGCGATCCAGCGCACGTACGACCCGGACGGCCTGCTCGCGGGCGCCGCGGCCCGGCACTGACCGAGGCCGCCGTGCGCAGCGAGCGGCGCGTTCGCTGCTGCGGAAGCAGCGAACGCGCCGCTCGTTCCTCGAGGGGTTCGCCCGGACGGCCCAGCCCGCGGTCGGTGCCCCTCGAGCGCCCTCATCCCCGGCGAGGCGGCGGCACCACGTTGCCGGTGGGGACGATGTTCTGGTTGGTCCGGAACAGGTTGTCCGGGTCGTACCGGCCCTTGATCTCGACGAGCCGGTCGTAGTTGCCGCGGTACGAGGCCCGGATGCGGTCCTGGCCCTCCTCCATCATGAAGTTGATGTACGCGCCACCCGCGGAGTACGGGTGCAGCGCCTCCTGGTAGTCGCGGGCCCAGCGGGTGATCGCGTCCGCGTTCGCGGGATCGGGGTCGACCCCGACGATGACCCCGGACCACCCTCCGTCGCGGTAGGAGAACGCCGTCGCGTCCTCGGGGACCTGCGCCGCGGCGCCGTCGATCGGGTAGAGGTGCATCGTCGACTGACCGCTGGGCAGCACCTCGGCGAAGCGCCGGTGCACCTCGATCGACTCGTCGCTGATCTCCCGGAAGACGTCGCCCTTCCAGTACCACTGCAACCCGGGCGGAAGAGGGGGTCGAACACGGACTGCAGCGCGGCGTACGGCATCGGCTGCAGGCCCACGAGCAGCGGGGAGCCGAAGGTGCGGATCGGCTCGAGCACCTCGTCCGCCCGATCCCCGGGCCCGGTGTAGCACCAGACGATGCCGCACACGGTCCGGCCCCACAGCTCCTCGGGGAACGGTGGAGCCGGCGGGACGGCCATGATGCCGATCCACCCGCTGAGCTCCACCGGCAGCGAGGGCAGCAGCTCGCGGTACCAGCGCATGACCTCGCCCAGGTCGTCGAGCGCGTAGAACACCGGTCCGCCGATGATCGTCCCGGCGTCGCCGACCGGGTGGCACCGGAAGGTGAAGGAGGTGACGACGCCGAAGTTGCCGCCGCCTCCGCGCAGCGCCCAGAACAGGTCGCGGTGGCCGTCCTCGGACGCGGTGACGAACGAACCGTCGGCGAGCACGACGTCGGCCGCGAGCAGGTTGTCGACGGTCATCCCGTAGCGGCGGGTCAGGTAACCCGTCCCACCGCCGAGCGTCAGCCCGGCCACACCGGTGGTGCCGACGATGCCCGACGGCGTCGCCAGCCCGAACGCGGCGGTCGCGTGGTCGACGTCGCCCCAGGTGCAGCCGCCGTCGGCGACGACGATCCGCTGCTCGGGGTCGACGCGGGTGCCGCGCATCGAGGAGAGGTCGAGCACCAGCGCGTCGTCGGTGACACCGAGGCCCGCCGCGTGGTGCCCGCCGCCGCGCACGGCGAGCGTCAGCCCGTTCTCCCGGGCGAAGTCCACGCCGGCGATGACGTCGGCGACGTCCCGGCACTGCGCGATCGCGGCCGGCTGCTTGTCGATCATGCCGTTGTAGACGGCCCGGACCGTGTCGTAGTCGGGGTCGGCGGGCAGGACGATCCGGCCCCGCAGGACGGCGGCGAGGTCGGTCCACGGGACGGTGGCGCGGGCGGCGGTCGTGGTCACGGCGGGTCTCCCCGGTGGTCGGGTTGCGGGCGAGCCGCCGACGGTCCACGGCCGACGTTCGCGCAGCGTTCTCCCCGTTCTCCGACGTCACCCGCTCGGGCGCACGGCTGCGGAACGCTCCGCGCGGAGGTCGTCCACCGGCGCGACCGCCCCGAGCGGCGCGCCCGCCGCCCGGGCCCGCAGGTCGGCGTGGCACCGGCGCAGCAGTGCGGTGCTTCCGTGCTGACGGGCCAGCCCGGCCGCGGCCCGCAGGGCACCGAGGGCTGCCGGAGTGTCGTCCAGCGCCGCGCGGCGGCGGAGCACCTCCGGGAGCCACCACACGTCGCGGCGCGACCGGGCGTCCGCCACGGCCGCGTCGAGGACGGCGCGCGCCTCCTGCGGGCGATCCCTCCGGAGCGCGAGGTCGGCGACCAGCGTGAGCCAGTAGGGCATCCGCGCGTACGCGCCGGTGGCCCGCAGGCCGTCGACACCGCGGCGCGCTCGTGCCGCGCCCTCCGCGCCGCCGCGCTCCCACCCGTCGAGCACCAGCCCCCATTCGCGGTAGTAGGCGAAGCCGTAGCGCTCGCACAGGTCGTTCAGCTCCGCGACCCGGCCGGCAAAGCTCGTCCGGTCGTCGCACAACTGGTCGGTGATCGCGCTGTAGGCCAGGGCGACGGCGAGGCTGTAAGGGTGCTCGGCACGCCGGGCCCGGTCCACGGCCGCCGCGGCGGTCCTGCGTGCCTGGCCGTCGTGACCGAGCAGCCAGTGCGCGTGGGCCGCCCAGGCCGCACCGTGCACGTCGGGGCGGGTGCCGACGCTCAGCGACACCGTCTGTCCCGCCTCCGCGACCACCGCGAAGTGGCGCAGCGCCTGCCGGGGCCGCCCGCGGCTGACCGACGACCCGCCCGCCGCGAAGTGCGCGGGCGCGGCGAGCCCGGGGTCGGCGTCGACCATGGCCATGGCGCGTGCCGCGATCTCGTCGGCCTCGGCGACCTCGCCCCGGACGAACCGGCACGCCCACAGCCCGACGAGGGCCGACAGTTCGGCGTCGCGTCGACGGAGCCGCCGGGCGAGCTCCACGGAGCACATCAGCGTGTCCCGCACCATCGTCGACGCGTACCCGTGGCGGGCGTTGAGCGGCGCGGCCAGCGCTTCCTGGACGGCGAGCTCGTGCTCGTCGCGGTGTCGACCCGCCTCCAGCGCCTGCACCAGGCGCAGCGCCTCCCGGAGCAACCGGATCGCCTCGTCGTGGGCGAAGCGCGAGGCGGCGACGTCGGCGGCCCGCCGATAGGCCGCCACGGCGCGCTCCGGTCGCCCCCCGCCCGCGTGGTGGCGCGCGAGCCGCGCCGACACGGAGTCCAGGTCGTCGGCGTGCAGCTCCTCGAGCGCTCGGGCCAGGCGACGGTGCAGCAACCACCGGGTGGGCGGGCTGGCCAGCGCGTCGGCGGATTCGCGCAGCAGATCGTGCGAGAAGTCGTAGCCGGTCGGGGTCGCGCGGACGATGCGGCGACGCCAGAGCTCGTCGAGGGCACGGACCACGGTGTCGGCGTCGAGCTCGCTCGCCTCGACCAGGAGGGCGAGGGTGTACTCGCGCCCGACGGCCGCGGCGAGCACGGCGACGTCCCGGGCGGTGGCGCTCACGCCCTCCAACCGGGCGCGCAGCATCCCGGCGAGGTCTGCCCGAGCCGCGCTCGTGGTCCCGGCGACGTCGACGCTCGCCGCCTCCAGGACGTGCAGGGGGAGGCCGCCGGTCACGGCCTGCAGCGCGTCGGCGTCGTCGGGCCGTTGCCCGGAGACCGCCGTCGCGAGTCGTGCGGTGTCGGCGGCGTCGAGCGGAGCCAGGAGCAGTTCGGAGGCCGCGCCGGTGGCCCGCACCCGGGGGAGCCACCCGTCGACCACGCTCGGTCCGTCGCGGGCGGTGCACACGATCAGGAGCGAGGCGCCCCCGGCCCGGCCGAGGAGGTGGGCGAGGAAGGCGAGCGTCGCGTGATCGCCCCACTGCACGTTCTCCAGCACCAGCAACAGCGGGCGCCCGACCGCCAGGATCGCCTGCGCGAGCCCCTCGACGAAGCGGTGGCGCCGCCAGGCGTCCGCCATCGCCCGGGAGCCGTCGGCGGGCGGCGGCTCCACCCGGCTCTCAGCCGGGACCAGCCGCTCCACCTCGCGACGCCAGACCGGGTCGAGGCCCTCGAAGGCCGCGTCCACCTCCGGCGCCCGGAGCCAGTCGGCGACCGGGGCGAGCGCGAGCCGGTCGGAGGTGCCGTAGCACCCCGACTCCGCGACCACGCCGTGGTCCTCGCGGACGGCGGTGGCGAGCTCGGCCACCAGCCGTGTCTTGCCGACGCCCGCTTCACCGCGGACGAGGACCAGACCGGGACCGCCACGGAGCGCGCGACGCCAGGCCCGGCCGAGGGCGGCGAGCTCGGGCTCACGGCCCACGAGCGCCGGGTCCGCGCCGAGCCGGGGGCGGCTTGCACCGACCGTGTCGTCGGCGAACGGGACGACGGGGATCGCGTCGGTGCCCGTGCGCGGCGGGCTCGCGGTAGCGAGGAGCTGCCGCGTGGCCGCGTCTGGCGCCACCCCGAGCTCACGGCCGAGCACGGACGCGCATCGGGCGTAGGTGCGCGCCGCGCCGGCGCGGTCGCCCTGCACCAGCTGCAGCTCCATCAGATCCCGGTAGCCGGTCTCCTCCAGCGGCCGCAACCGCACCCGGCTGCGCGCGGCGTCCACCGCGGCGACCAGCTCGCCGGTGCTCGCCAGGGCCCGTGCCAGCTGCGCGTACAGGCGGGCGCAACGGCTCTCCCGGTCCTCGCGCACCTCGAGCGCCCAGGCGTCGTCGACGCCGGGCAGGAACGGACCGCGGTAGTGCGCGAGCGCGTTCGCGGCGTGGTGCACCACCGCGACGGCGTCGTCCCGGGCCGCGGCGTCGAGCGCAGACCGGGCGTCACGGTCGAAGACCCGGAGGTCGACCGTGACCTCCGGGGCGTCCTGCCAGGCGAGTCCGGCCGCGCCGGCGCGCAGCACCGGGGCGTCACCGACGGCGTGGCGCAGGTGGTGCAGTTCGCGGCGCAGGTTCGTGAGCGCCTGGGCGTCGGTGGAGTCCGGCCAGAACCGGGCGGCGAGGAGCGGCCGTGGCGTGACGACCCCGTCGTGCGCGACGAGGTAGGCCAGCAGCGCGATCCCCCGCGACGAGCGCGACCGCGGGCGTCCCTGCTCGTCGGCGATCATCCGCTGGCCGAGCAGGGCGACGTACAGCATCGGGGGACCTCTCACCTCGGTCACCCAGGGTGGCGACGATGCCGGTCGCGGGCCAGGACCGGCGGTCCTTCCCCGCGGTTCGACATCGGATCGTGACGGTCGGTGCGACATCGCTGGCCCGTCCGGAGGACGAACGGACGGCCGTCACTCCATCGGCACCGCGGTGCCGCTGACGTCGACGCCGTCGCCGGGGTCGGCCGGCACGTCGACGATCAGCGTGCTCGGCCGGCCCATCTCCTCGCCCTGGTGCAGGGTCAGGCGCACCGGCGTGGTGATCGTGCCGAGCTCGGCCAGCCAGCCCCCGATCGCCGCGGCGGCCGCGCCGGTGGCCGGGTCCTCGACGACCCCGCCGGGCGGGAACGGGTTGCGGACGGCGAGCTCGACCGCGCCGAGGCGGTGCACGAGCGCCACGGTCGTCCAGCCGCGGGCGGCCATGAGGGTGTCGAGGGCGTCCACGTCGTAGTCCAGCGCGGCGAGGCGCTCGCGGGTGGCGGCGGCGAGCACGAGGTGGTTCGCGCCGGCGAACGCCACCCGTGGCGGCAGGGCCGGGTCGAGCTCGTCGCGACGCCAGCGCAGGGCGGCCAGGGCGGCCTCGACGTCGTCGTCGTGCACGGGCACGACGCGCGGCGGGACGCTGGTCAGCGTCGCGAGCAGGGCGCCGTCGCGCCACCGGGTCCGCACGGTGACCGGCCCGGAGCGGGTGTCGAGCATCAGCGTCCCCGGCCCGACGCGGTGCGCGAGCGCCACGGCCGTCGCGATCGTCGCGTGGCCGCAGAAGGGCACCTCGGCGCGTGGGCTGTAGTAGCGCACGGTGCGGTGGCGGGCGCCGTCGTCGGACATGCCGGCGTCGCCGACGAGGAACGCGGTCTCGGAGAAGCCCACGTCGGCGGCGATGTCGAGCATCGCGGCGGAGTCGAGGCCCTCCGCGGACAGCACGACCCCGGCCGGGTTGCCCCCGGCCGGGGTCGTGGTGAAGGCGGCGTACCGCAGGATCTCGGGGCGCACCGGCCCGGATCGTAGGGGCCTCAGCCCGCCCTGCGGTAGACCACCAGCGCGCCGGCGCCCACGTCGGCGGACTCGTCGAGGTCGACGGTCACCGTGTCGCCCTCACGCACCTCACCGGCGAGCAGGGCCTTGGCCAGCTGGTCGCCGATGGCCGACTGCACGAGCCGGCGCAGCGGGCGCGCCCCGTAGAGCGGGTCGAAGCCCTGCAGCGCGAGCCACTCGCGGGCGGCGTCGCTGACCGCCAGCGTCAGCCGCCGGGCGGCCAGCCGGGCCCCGAGGCGGTCGAGCTGGATGTCGACGATCGAGGTGAGCTCCTCGGTCGACAGGGCGTGGAACACCACGACGTCGTCGAGCCGGTTGAGGAACTCCGGCTTGAACGAGCGCTTCACGGTCTCCATGACCTTGTCCCGCCGCCCCGCGTCGTCGAGCGAGGTGTCCATCAGCGCCGCGGAGCCGAGGTTCGAGGTCAGCACGAGGATCGTGTTGCGGAAGTCCACCGTGCGGCCCTGGCCGTCGGTGAGGCGCCCGTCGTCGAGCACCTGCAGCAGCACGTCGAACACGTCCGGGTGCGCCTTCTCGACCTCGTCGAGCAGCACCACCGAGTACGGCCGGCGCCGCACGGCCTCGGTGAGCTGGCCGCCCTGGTCGTAGCCGACGTAGCCGGGGGGCGCACCGACGAGGCGGGCGACGGAGTGCTTCTCGCCGTACTCGCTCATGTCGATGCGGATCATCGCCCGCTCGTCGTCGAACAGGAACGCGGCGAGCGCCTTGGCCAGCTCGGTCTTGCCGACGCCGGTGGGCCCGAGGAACAGGAACGACCCGGTGGGCCGGTCCTCCTCGCTGATGCCCGCCCGCGCGCGTCGCACCGCGTCGGACACGGCCCGCACGGCCTCGGCCTGACCGACCACCCGGCGGCCGAGCTCGTCCTCCATGCGCAGGAGCTTCGCGGTCTCGCCCTCGAGCAGGCGCCCGGCGGGGATGCCGGTCCACGCCGAGACCACGTCGGCGACGTCGTCGGGGCCGACCTCCTCCTTGAGCATCACCGCGCCGTGGTTCGCGGTGGCCGCCTCGGCGGCGGCCAGCTCCTTCTCCAGCGCCGGGATGCGCCCGTAGCGCAGCTCGGCGGCCCGGCCGAGGTCGCCGTCGCGCTCGGCGCGCTCGGACTCGCCGCGCAGCGTCTCGAGCTGCTCCTTGAGCGCCCGCGACGAGTCGATCGACTCCTTCTCGCCCTGCCAGCGGGCGGTCAGGGCCGCGAGCTCCTCGCGACGCTCGGCGAGCTCGGCGCGCAGCGCGGTCAGGCGCTCACGGGAGGCCTCGTCGGACTCCTTGGCCAGCGCCATCTCCTCGATCTCGAGGCGGCGCACGGCGCGCTCCACCTCGTCGATCTCCACCGGCCGCGAGTCGATCTCCATGCGCAGCCGCGAGCTGGCCTCGTCGACGAGGTCGATGGCCTTGTCGGGCAGGAAGCGCGCGGTGATGTAGCGGTCGGACAGCGCGGCGGCCGCGACCAGGGCGGCGTCGGTGATCCGGACGCCGTGGTGCACCTCGTAGCGCTCCTTGAGCCCGCGCAGGATGCCGACGGTGTCGTCGACGGTGGGCTCGCCGACCAGCACCTGCTGGAAGCGGCGCTCGAGGGCGGGGTCGGACTCGATGTGCTTGCGGTACTCGTCGAGCGTGGTCGCGCCGACCATCCGCAGCTCGCCGCGGGCGAGCATCGGCTTGATCATGTTGCCGGCGTCCATCGCCGACTCGCCGGTCGCGCCGGCGCCGACGATCGTGTGCAGCTCGTCGATGAACGTGATGACCTGCCCCGCGGAGTCGGTGATCTCCTGCAGGACGGCCTTGAGCCGCTCCTCGAACTCGCCGCGGTACTTCGCCCCGGCCACCATCGAGCCGAGGTCGAGCGCGACGACCCGCTTGTTGCGCAGCGACTCGGGCACGTCCCCGGCGACGATGCGCTGGGCCAGGCCCTCGACGATCGCGGTCTTGCCGACGCCGGGCTCCCCGATGAGCACCGGGTTGTTCTTGGTGCGCCGGCTCAGGACCTGGACGACCCGCCGGATCTCCGCGTCGCGACCGACCACCGGGTCGAGGGCGCCGGAGCGGGCGCGCTCGGTGAGGTCCTGGCCGTACTTCTCCAGGGCCTGGAACGTGCTCTCCGGGTCGGCGGACGTGACGCGCCCCGAGCCGCGGACCTTGGTGAACGCCTCCTGCAGCGCGTCGGGCGTCGCGCCGTGGCGGGTCAGCACGTCGCCCGTGCGCCCGCCGGCCGCGGCCAGCCCGACCAGCAGGTGCTCGGTCGAGACGTACTCGTCGCCCATGTCGGCGGCGAGCTGCTGGGCGTGCTGGAGCACGCGCGCCATCTCGCGGTCGAACTGCGGCGCCGAGACGCTCGAGCCGCTGGCGCTCGGCAGCCCGGCGAGGACCTTGCCCACGTCGGCGCGCACGGCCGACGGGTCCGCCCCGACCGCGCGCAGCAGCGGCTCGGTGAGCCCGTCGGCCTGGTCGAGCAGCGCGGCCGCGAGGTGCGCCGGCGAGACCTGGGGATGGCCGTCGACGGTGGCCGCGCGGACCGCGGCGGACACCGCCTGCTGGGTGCGGGTGGTGGGGGTGAAGTCCATCGATCCTCCTGGAGTGCCGGGCGGGCGGCCCACCAGCCGCCCGTCGTCTTGAGTCTACCTAGCTCAACTTTGGCAGAGCGCCGTTTCTTCCGCGCCGCGGGGATGAGGACGACCGGTCACCCACAGCAACGACGACGAACGGTCCCGTTCCGGGGCGTCGTCGCTGCTCACGACGCTCGTCCACACCGTCCGTCGCACGGGGCGGGCCGGGCGACGAGCCCCGGATGGGGACCCTGCGTGACGACCACGAACGGGCTGTCATAGTGACGCCGTCACGCGGGTCCGGGCGATCCGCGACGGGGGGTCGGGAGGAGCACCGAGGATGTCCGCGGAGCCGCTGTCGGGAGGCGGTCCGGTCGCGCGCCCCGCCCGATCGACCGCCCGACCGACCCGGCGGCCCTCCCCGCGTCGCCTCACCCCGGTGCGCGCCGTCCCGGCGCCGCCCACCACGCCCTTCGTGCGCCCCGGGCGCCACGCGGCCCCGGAGGGCGGGGCAGCGAAGGTCACCTCGACTGCGCGCGACGCTGCGAACGACGCCCTCGCCCCCGAGACCGACGCCGCCCGCCGGGTCCGCGAGACCTGGGAGGCCGTCGAGCCCGAGGTCGACGAGCTCGCCGACTGGTTCGCCGCGCTGCTGTTCAGCCTCGCGCCCACGACGCGCGCACTCTTCCCCGCCCAGGTCACCGGGCCCGCCCGCCGGCTGCTGCGCTCGCTGGTGATCCCGATGAGCACCGTCGACCGCCCCGCGGAGCTCCGAGCGATGATCGCGCCGCTGGTGCGCGAGCACCGGGCCCTGGGCCTGGACGCCGAGCAGTACTAGCCGCTCGGGATCGCGCTGATCGGGGCGATGCGCCGGTACGGCGCCGGCGTCGACGGGGCGTGGGACGACGCCACCGAGCACGCCTGGGTGCGCGCGTTCTCGCTGGCCGTGGGCCCCCTGGAGCAGGCGGTGCGCGCGGCCGGCGCCGACGCGACGCCCGCCGTCGCCGAGGGCACCGTCGTCGGGCACCGGCGGCTGGGCTGGGACCTCGCCGTCGTGCACGTCCGCCCCGACACCCCGGTGCCGCACCGCGCGGGCCAGTACCTCACCGTCGAGGTGCCCCAGCGCCCCCGCATGTGGCGGCCGCTGAGCCCCGCGACCGCGCCGCGGCCCGACGGGCTGCTCGAGTTCCACGTGCGCGGCGTCGAGCGCGGCTGGGTGAGCCGGGCGATCGTGGCCCACGCGGCCACCGGCGACCGCTGGCGCCTCGGACCCGCCCGGGGCCGGCTGGGCCTCGACCCGCGCAGCGAGCGCGAGGTGCTCGCGGTGGCCGGCGGCACCGGCGGCGCGCCCGTGCTCGCGCTGTGCGAGGACATGGCCCGCCGGGCCCGGCCGCGTCCGTGCACCGTCTTCCTCGGCGGGCGCGTGCCCGAGGACCTCACCGTGCTCGACCGCCTGCGCGCGCTCGCCGACGAGCACCCGTGGCTCGCGGTGGCCGCGGTGTGCGAGGACGACCCGCTCGACGAGAGCACGCTGCCCGGGACGCTCCCCGAGGCCGTGCTGCGCGGCGGCGACTGGTCGTCCCACGACGTCCTGCTCTCCGGCTCCCCGGCGATGATCCGGGCGACGGCGGCGGCGCTGCTCGTCGACGGCGTGCCGCTCGACCGCATCACCTACGACCCGTTCACCGACTAGCCAGGTCGGCCCCGGAGCGACGGCGGTCAGTCGTCCGTCGATGACGACGTGCGCTCCGGCAGGTACGGCGTGATGGCGGCGGCGAGCTTTGCCGGCGTCATCGACTGCAGCCAGATGCGCCCGGGCCCGTGGACCTCGGCCATCACCAGCGAATCGCCGAAGAGCTTGTTCTTCACCCCGCGGATCGACGCGAACTCGACGCGCAGGTCCGCCGGGAGCAGCGCGAGGTGACCCGGGTGGACCCAGAGCGACTGGCCGGCCGGCAGGTCGTACTCGGTGATCTCCCCGGCCAGCTGGACCCACGCCGTGCCGTGCCCGGCGAGCTTCTGGAACACCACGCCCGCCCCGCCGAACAGGCCGGCCCCGATCTTCTTCTGCAGCCCGACCGACACCTCGATCTCCGACGTGCTGGCGACGAACGACCCCGAGATGACCATGACCGGCGCGGACGGGTCGATGGTGAGCTCCCGGATCGTGCCCGGGAGCTGGGCCGCGAACGCCACGAACCCGCCGGAGCGCGGCGGCGTGTACTCGGTGAGGAACAGCCCCCCGCCGCCGAGCGCGCGCTTGAGCCCGCTCATGAACCCGCCGCGGCCCCCGGACCCGAACCGCGTCGAGGTCTCCAGCGAGAAGCCCGACGTCAGCCACGCGACGTCCCCGCCCTCGGCCGTCAACCGCTCGCCGGGGTCCAAGGTGATCTCGAGGACCGGCATGGTGGTGCCCGTGATCCGCGACTGCATCCGCCGACCCTAGCGACGCACGGGCCTCCTGCGGGCCGCTCCGCGCCGTCACTCGCGGCGGCGCGGGCCGGGCTGCCACACCACCACCGACTGGGTGCGGCGGGCGGGCAGCCGGTCGCTGCGCGACGCGCCCCCCTGCTCGGCGGCGGCGCGCCAGCGGGCGAGCTCCTCGGTGACCTCGGCGAGCCGGTCGGTCAGCGCGCCGACCTCCCGCTCCAGCTCGATGATCCGCTTGATGCCGGCGAGGTTGACCCCGTCCTCCTGGGACAGGCGCTGCACCTCGCGCAGCAGGGCGATGTCGCGCACCGAGTAGCGCCGCCCGCCGCCGCTGGCCCGGCCCGGGCTGACCAGCCCGATGCGGTCGTAGGAGCGCAGCGTCTGGGCGTGCATGCCGGCGATCTGCGCGGCGATCGAGATGACGAAGACCGGGGTGTCCTCGTCGGCCCACGACGGCAGCGCGGGCAGGGAGGACGACGCCGAGCCGAGCGGGGCCGGCCACGGGCCGCGCTCGGCCGCCCGCGGAGTGTCCTCCCCGCCGCTCACGACGCCGTCTCCCTCCGGGCGGCGGCCTCGGCGCGCCGGGTGAGGTCGGCGCGCGGGTCGTGGTCGGCCGTGGCCTTCGCGTAGGCGTCGAGGGCCTCGCGCGCGGCCTTGTCCAGGCGGTTGGGCACCGCGAGCTCCACGGTGACCAGCAGGTCGCCGGTGCGCCCGTCCTTGCGGCGCACCCCGCGCCCGCGGACCCGCAGCGTGCGGCCGCTCTGGCTGCCCGCGGGGACCTTGAGCGAGACCTTGCCGTCCATCGTCGGCACGGTGATCGTCGTGCCGTCGACCAGCTCGGGGAACGTGACGGGCACGGTCAGCGTCAGGTCGTCGGGATTGCGCTCCGAGCGCCCGAACGCGCCGTCGGCGTTGACGTGCACGACGACGAACAGGTCGCCGGCGGGCCCGCCGCGGCTGCCAGGCTGCCCCTGGCCCGCGAGCCGGATGCGCTGGCCGTCGTCGACGCCCGGCGGGATGCGCACGGTGAGGGTGCGCGACCGGGTGCTGACGCCGTCGCCGCCGCACTCGGGGCACGGGTCGTCGACGATCGAGCCGCTGCCCGCACAGTCGCGGCACGGCTCGCTGAACGCGAACGCACCCTGGCTGCGCGAGACGACACCGGCCCCGCCGCAGGTCAGGCACGTGCGGGGACTCGTGCCGGGCTTGGCGCCGTTGCCGCCGCAGGTGTTGCAGCGCGCGGGCGAGGCCAGGCGCAGCGGCAGCGTCGTGCCGCCGACGGCCTCGGCGAAGTCGATGCGCACGTCGGTCTCGACGTCGGCGCCGCGCTGCTCGCGCGGGCGCGTGCCGGCCATGCCCGGCGTCGGGCCGGCCGCGGTG
>CADCTH010000375.1 GCA_902805495.1 uncultured Actinomycetospora sp. | reverse complement strand
GGCCGCCGTGCTCACCGTCGACCCGCACACCCTCGACGACGTGCTCGACGCGATCGCGGCGGTGGCCCGGGCGGCGGGCGCCGACGACGCCGAGGCCCTGGCGTGCGAGGTCGAGCAGCACCGGCGGCGAGCCGGCCTCCAGCGCGGGCCGCAGGACCACGCCGGCGTCGGCCGCGGCGCGGTCGAGCGCCGCCCGCACCCCGACGCCCACCCCTCGTCGTGAACTGGAGCCACGTCGTCGACGGCCGCATCGCCTCCGTGCGCGCCGTCTTCGACCCCCGCCCGCTGCTCACGTGAGCGATCTCTGGGCCTATAGCCCCAAAGAACGCTCACATAGGGTCGGCCACGTGCGGATCGCGTCGTTGCTGCCCGCGGCCACGGAGATCGTCGGCGCGCTGGGGCTGGCTGACGCCCTCGTCGCCGTGACCTTCGAGTGCGACCGGCCCGCCGACGTCCGGGCCACGCGCCCGGTCGTCGTCGACACCGCGCTGCCGGCCGGGCTCACGCCGGCGGAGATCGACGCGGTGGTCCGCGACCGGGCCGCCCGGGGCCTGCCCCAGTACGTGCTCGACCGGGACACGCTGCGCGCCGCGGCGCCCGACCTCGTGCTCACCCAGGACCTGTGCCGGGTGTGCGCGCTGCCCGAGGCGACCGTGACCCAGGCCCTCGACGACCTCGGCCTCGAGGCCGCCGTGCTCACCGTCGACCCGCACACCCTCGACGACGTGCTCGACGCGATCGCGGCGGTGGCCCGGGCGGCGGGCGCGAACGACGCCGGGGCCGCGCTGGTCGCCGACCTGCAGCGACGGCTCGAGGAGGTCGACGACGCCCTCGCCGATCGGGAGAGGCCCCGCGTCCTCGCCCTCGAGTGGACCGACCCGCCCTACCTCCCCGGGCACTGGGTGCCCGCGATGGTCCGGCGCGCGGGCGGCGAGCCGCTGGCCGGCATCGACGGCGGGCGCAGCGTCGCGAGCACGTGGGACGACGCGCGCGCCGAGCGCCCGGACGTCGTCCTCGTCGCGCCGTGCGGGTTCGGGCTCGACGACGCGGTCGCGCAGGCCGCAGACGTGCGCGACCAGGTGCCGGGAACACCCCTGATCGCCGTCGATTCCGCGTCCTACGTCGTGCGCGCCGGTCCCCGGCTGGTCGACGGCATCGAGGCGATCGCGCACGCCCTGCACCCCGGCGCCGTCCCCGCGCCGCCTCCGGGTCGCGTCCAGGTACTCGACTGACCAGCCCAGCTCACCCCACCAGCCGCCGCGGCCCCGGCCCGTCGGCGGCGAGCCGGTCGTGCGGGTTCACGAGGCCGCAACGGTCGAGCGACAGGCACCCGCACCCGATGCAGCCGGTGAAGTCGTCGCGCAGCTGCTGCAGGCGGTGGATGCGGTCGTCGAGGTCCGCGCGCCACTGGGCGGAGAGCTTCTCCCAATCGGCACGGTTGGGCGTCCGCCCGTCCGGCAGCGAGTCGAGCGCCGATCGGATCTCCGCGAGCGGGATCCCGACGCGCTGCGCGATCCGGATGAACGACAGCCGCCGCAGCACCTCGCGGCGGAAGCGGCGCTGGTTGCCCGCGGTGCGCCGGCTGTGGATGAGGCCCTCGCGCTCGTAGAAGTGCAGCGCGGACACCGGCACCCCGCTGCGCGTGGCCACCTCGCCGACGGAGAGCTCCTGGCCGGGGTGGGGACGGGTCTGGTCGCTCACGCGCGCACCCCCTGCTCGTCACGGTCACGATCACGCTCGCGGCGCAGCGTCCGCGTCCACCCCACCAGCCCGTCGAGCAGCACGGCCGCCGCGGCGTCGGCCCCGGCCTCGCGGGGCCGCCCGGTGGCGGGGTCGAAGGCGCCGGCCGCCCCGTGGAAGCTGACGGTGTCGCGCAGCCCGACGGCGTGCAGCTCGGCGAGCACGCACCGTAGGTGCTCTACCGCCCGCAGCCCGCCGGAGAGCCCCCCGTAGGCCACGAAGCCCACGGGCTTGCCGCGCCAGGCGCCGCCGCCCGCGTCGATCGCGGTCTTCAGCGGGCCGGGATAGCTGTGGTTGTACTCGGGCGTGACGACGACGACCGCGTCCGCGGCCGCGAGGCGCGCCGCGAACCCGGTGTCGAGGCCGGTCTCGGCGAGGTCGACGACGTCGACGGCGAACTCGGTGCGGTCACGCGCCCGCGCCGCGAACCACGCGGCGACGACCGGGCCGAAGCGCCCGGCGCGGACGCTGCCGACGACGACCGCGAGGCGGATCGGGGGCTCGGTGTCGCTCATGGTCAGGACGGTAGGACCTCGACCATCGTTCAGGTCAAGGACGCGAGCAGCCGCACCGTCGCCACCGCCGCCTCCTCGGTGCGCACGCCCTCGCGCTCGGCCCACGACGACACCGTGTCGCCGGCGGCGAGCGCGGCCCCGAGGCCGCCCTCGGTCCCACGGGGGGACACCTCGGCCGTGACCACGTCGCAGGCCGCCAGCACGCGGTCGCGCCGCCGCGCGAGGTGCTCGACGAGGACGTGGCGCAGCTCGGCGAGCGCGCCCTCGTCGCCGGCCGCGAGGTCGGCGGCCGTACTGCGCAGCACCCCCTGCAGGGACTCGGGCGGAAGGCCGGGATCTTCGGTGGTCCGGTCGCCCGGCACGCGCCCCCGCTTGGCGTCCCGCCGCCGTTGCTTGGCGGCGCGTCGCTCGCGGTTGCCGGGCACGGGGGCATCCTCGCCCCTAGTGTCCTGAGTCGGAAGTTCCGCATCGGTTGTTAGCGTGGGGTATGGCTCGTGGACCACAGCCGACATCGATCGAT
>CADCTH010000374.1 GCA_902805495.1 uncultured Actinomycetospora sp. | reverse complement strand
CCCGCGGCGGCCATGCGTTCGATGGCGATGAAGTGGGCGAGCCGGCGCAACCAGCTCGGACGAGGCGCTGGAGCGGACGCGGACGGCCCCGGCCGCGTGGTGCGCGAGCAGCGCGGCGGCCATCTGGGAGCGGCCGGCGTTGTGCACGCAGACGAAGAGGACCTCGGGCCGGTCGTCGGTCACGACGGGCTTCCCGCGTGGTCGGCCGGGGCACGGTCCTCGCCCGGCACGAGCACGGCGGCGACCGTCGCCAGGAGCTCGCGACGCACCAGGTAGTAGACCCAGGTACCGCGGCGCTCACCGCTGATCAACCCGGCCTCGCGCAGCACCTTGAGGTGGTGCGAGATGGTGGGGCCGGAGAGGTCGAACACGTCGGTGAGGTCGCAGACGCACGCCTCACCGCCCGCGTGGGACGCGATCAGGGAGAGCAGCCGGAGCCGCACCGGATCGCCCATGGCCTTGAACACCCGTGCGAGCTCGCTCGACTGCTCCGCCGTCAGGGGCTGACGCGCGAGCGGCGAGCAGCACCCCACGACCTCGGCGCCCTGCTTCGACATGCCTCTATCTTGACAGTCATCGAACCAGATCGCACGGTGTGTCTCGACAGACATCGAGACAGAGCCCTGAGGAGGACATCGTGTCCCGTGTGCAGCTCGCCCTGCGGGTCTCCGACCTGGAGGGCTCGATCCGCTTCTACAGCTCCCTGTTCGGCGTGGAGCCGGCCAAGCGCCGGCCCGGCTACGCCAACTTCGCGGTCGCCGAGCCGCCGCTCAAGCTCGTGCTCCTGGAGGGTGAGGCGGACCTGCCCACCGTGATGGACCACCTGGGCGTCGAGGTCGGGACCACCGCGGAGGTCCACGACGCCACCGAGCGCCTGTCGCAGCTCGGCCTGTTCACGCTGGTCGAGGACGACACCACCTGCTGCTACGCCCGCCAGGACAAGGTGTGGGTCCGCGGCCCCGGCCAGGAGCCGTGGGAGGTCTACGCCGTCAAGGAGGACTCCCCCGAGTACGGCCGCGACACCTGACGGCCCGGCTGGGCCGATCGGCCGCCGGCGCCGCGCGCGCCTACCGTCGAGGCGTGCTGCGCCGCCGAGTCCCCCCGCCCGCCGACGCGGGCTTCCGCCGGCTGTGGCCGTACCTGCGCGAGCACCGCGGGGCGCTGGCCGTCGTCGCCGTGCTCGCGGCGGTCACGGCGGCCACGTCGCTGGCCCAGCCGCTGCTGGTGGGACGCGTGGTCACCGCCGTGCAGGACGCGACCCCGGTCCTGCCGGTGGCCGCGACCCTCGTCGCGATCCTCGTGGGCGGTGCCCTGGTGGGCGCCCTGCAGTCGTTCCTGCTGCAGCGCACCGCCGAGGGCCTGGTGCTGTCGACCCGCCGGACCCTGGCCGAGCGGATGCTGACGCTCCCCGTGGCCCAGTACGACGCCCGGCGCACCGGCGACCTCATGTCGCGGATCGGCGCCGACACGACCCTGCTGCGCGCGGTGGTGACCTCGGGCCTGTTCGAGATCGTCAGCTCCGTGGTGATCGTGGTGGGCGCGGCGGTCGCGATGGCGCTGGTCGACCTGGTGCTGCTCGGCCTCGCGCTGCTCGCCGTCGCGATCGGCGCGGCGGTGATCGCGGTCGCGTCGCGCCGCATCCGGGCCCTGTCGACGCTCGCCCAGGTGCGCGTCGGCGAGATGACCGCCGCCGTGGAGCGCGCGCTGTCCGCGGTGCGCACCATCCGCGCCAGCGGGGCCACCGACCGCGAGGTCGACGGCGTGTCCACCGCGGCCGGCGCCGCCTACGCGGTGGGCGTGCGCGCCGCGCGGCTGCAGGCGGTGGTCTCCCCCGCCGTCACGATCGCGACCCAGGGCTCGTTCATCGCGGTGCTCGGGATCGGGGGGTCCCGGGTCGCGGCCGGCGTCCTCACGGTCGGCGAGCTGGTGTCGTTCGTCCTCTACCTCTTCCTGCTCGTGCTCCCGCTGGCCCGGCTCGCCCAGACGTGGACGCAGCTGCAGACCGGGCTCGGGGCGCTCGCCCGCATCGAGGAGGTCGTCGTGCTGCGCGGGGAGTCCGAGGGCGACGTCGCCGCGGCCCCCGCCCCGGCGCCCACCGCCCCCGCGCTGGAGCTGCGGGACGTCGACTTCACCCACGCCGACGGCACCGCCGTGCTGCACGGGGTCGGGTTCACCGTGCCCCGCGGCACCCGGACCGCGCTGGTCGGGCCCTCCGGCGCCGGCAAATCGACGGTGTTCGCGCTGGTCGAGCGGTTCTACGACGTCACCGGCGGCGCGGTGCTGGTGGACGGCATCGACGTGCGCGACCGGCCCCGCGACGAGCTGCGCGCCCGCCTCGGCTACGTCGAGCAGGACTCCCCCGCGCTGGCCGGCACGCTCCGGGAGAACCTCGCGCTCGCCGCCCCCGGTGTGTCCGAGGCCGACCAGATCGCGGTCCTCGCCGCGGTCAACCTCACCGACCTGGTCGCGCGCTCCCCGCTCGGGCTCGACACCCCGGTCGGCGAGGGCGGGGTCCTGCTCTCCGGCGGGGAGCGCCAGCGCCTGGCGATCGCCCGCACCCTGCTCGCCGAGCCGTCCCTCATGCTGCTCGACGAGCCGACCGCCAGCCTCGACGCGCGCAACGAGCAGGCCCTCAAGGACGCGATCGACGTCGCGGCGCAGGCGGACCGGACGCTGCTGATCGTCGCGCACCGGCTGTCCACGGTCGTGGACTGCGACCAGATCGTCGTGCTCGACGACGGCCGGGTCGCGGCCACCGGCACCCACCAGCAGCTTCTCGAGCACAGCCCGCTCTACGCCGAGCTCGCCCGCTCGCAGCTCCTGCTGGAGACCCCTTGAGGGGCACCGTCAGCGCCGGTCAGCGCACCGGGGCCGGCACCGGCCCGCACCACCGGGCCACCGCCGCGGACACCTCGGCGACCGCGACGGCCGGGTCGTCGGACGCCCACGCGACGTAGCCGTCGGGGCGCATGAGCAGCACCGCCGGCTCCCCGCGCACGGCGTCGGCCCGGGCGGTGACCACGTGCGGCGACCCGCCGAGCGTGACGTCGCGGCCCGTGGTGTCCACGAGGACGAAGCGCCCGGCGCGCAGGAGCTCGGCGAGCCGGCCCTCCCGGCAAACGACGTCGGGCGCCCGGTGGCCGACCCAGGAGTGGTCACCGCGACCGCCCGGGTAGGCGATGCCGGTGCCGGTCAGGCGCCCGACCAGGAGGCGGCGCGCGGGACCGAAGCGCAGCAGCAGGCGGAGGATGCGCGGCTGGATCGCCCGGACCACCGCGGATCGGCCGAGCACGAGGCGGTTGAAGGCGTCGGTCAGCACGAGGACCTGCCGGCCGACGGCGTGCCGTTCGGTCTCGTAGGTGTCGAGCAGGTCCGGTGGCGCCCAGCCCTGCACGGCGGCGGCGAGCTTCCACCCGAGGTTCATCGCGTCCCCGATGCCGGTGTTCATGCCCTGGCCGCCCAGCGGGGAGTGCACGTGCGCCGCGTCGCCGGCCAGGAACACCCGGCCCGCGCGGTACCGCCGGGCCTGCCGGCGCTCGCTGAGGAACCGCGAGCTCCAGCGCTGCTCGCTCATCCCGAAGTCCGTGCCGGCGATCCGGACGAAGGCGTCGCGCATCTCGTCCATCGGGAGCGGGTCGTGCAGCGGGGCCTGCTCCCGCAGCCGGTCCCACGCGATGGCGCGGAACCAGCCGTCGCCGAACGGGACGACGATCACCGCGCCCTTCGCCCCGGTGCTGGCGAACATGGCCTCCTCCGGAGGCTCGGTGAGGCGGACGTCGGCGAGCATGATGTGGGTCTCGTACTGGCGGCCCTCGAAGTCGATCCCCACGAGGTCGCGGACGGTGCTGTGCGCGCCGTCGCAGCCGACGACGTACGCGGCGGTCTCCGCGGTGCCGTCGGCGAGGTCCACGACGACGCGGTCGGCCTCCTGCCGCAGGGCCGCGACCCCGGCGCCCCGCACGATCTCCACCCCGAGGGCCCGCGCGCGCTCCTCGAGCACGGTCTCGGTGCCGCTCTGCGGCGCGATGAGGATCATGGGGTAGCGGGAGTCGAGGGCGCGCAGGTCGATGAGGGCCCCGGGCGCCGGCTGGACCTGGCGCACGGGCACGCCGCGCGGCACCAGCTCGTCGGCGATGCCGCGGGCGTCGAGCAGCTCGAGCGTGCGGGCGTGCACCGCGAACGCCCGGGTGACGTTGGGCTGGTCGGCCCGCCGCTCGAGCAGCCGGCAGCGCAGACCGGCGAGGGCGAGCTCGGTGGCGAGCATCAGGCCGGTGGGGCCGGCGCCGACCACGACGACGTCGCTGGTGGTGTCCACGGGAGTTCTCCGATCGGTCAGGGCGTCAGGTACAGGAAGGTCGCGGTGACGAAGAGGGCGAGGGCGGCCCAGGTCAGGGCGGCCCGCAGCCAGTTGAGGCGCAGGTAGCGCGCGCGGGCGATCCGCCAGTCGTCCGGCGGTCCCGCGGGGCCCCAGCCCAAGATCACGGCGTAGTTGCGCTCGGCGAGCAGGCTCGAGGTCAGCAACGGCCCGATCACGACGGCCCCGAGCCCGGCCGCGACGAGCACGAACACCGCGCTCGTCGGCTGCGACCACAGGCCCACGAGGGCGACCACCGGGGCGAGCACCATCGCGATCACCAGGACGTAGTTCGTCGGCGAGCGCCGCGCCACCGGCAGCAGCCGGCCCATGTCCTCCCGGAAGCCGGTCGCCGCCCGCGGGGCGTAGATCGGGTGCAGGATCGTGACCAGCATGAGCAGGAGGCCCGACCACAGGCCGGTCGCCACCACGCTCAGCACCAGGCCGATCTCGGCGGTCGCCATGTCGTCCTCCTCGGTGTCGGGTCCCGACCGTCGCCCGGACCCGGGTGGGCCCACACC
Source organism: uncultured Actinomycetospora sp. (assembly GCA_902805495.1). Classification (GTDB taxonomy): domain Bacteria; phylum Actinomycetota; class Actinomycetes; order Mycobacteriales; family Pseudonocardiaceae; genus Actinomycetospora. The sequence continues at coordinate 9,278 of CADCTH010000374.1, read as the reverse complement.
ACCCGCCCGCCGGACCACCCGGGTGGTCCGGCCCCGGGGTGGTGCGCGACCCCCCGCCGACGCGCCATCGTCGGCGGCGGAGCAGGGAGGAGGCGGTGACCGTGGGGTCGACCTACCGCCTGGTCGTGACCGGTCCGGTGCCCGGCGCCGTGGTCGAACGGATCCGCGCGCGGATCGGGGCCGTCACGACGCGCAGCGCGGCCGGGGCGACGGTCCTGGAGGGTCCGATCGCCGACCAGGCGGCCGTGCGCGCGCTGCTCGACCTGCTGTGGGACGCGGGTGGCGCGGTCCGTCTCCTCCGGGTCACCGAGCGTGACCCCCTCGGCCCGTAGCCGGGGACGGTGCGGACGAACGGCGGTGTGGTGTCCGGTTCGAGCTGCGACACTGGCCACGCAGGGTGGCGGCCGCGCAGGGAGGCCGGGATGTCGGAGCGACCCACGGCGCCGCTGATCGCCGCGAAGCAGACCGTGCCGCCGGTCCGCGCCGGCACGGTCGTGCGGACCAGGCTCCAGACCCGCCTGCGCCGGGACGACGACGCGCGGCTGACCGTCGTGGTCGCTCCGGCCGGCTGGGGCAAGACGACCCTGCTCTCCCAGTGGGCCCACGACCCCGCCGAGGGGCGCCGCGTCGTGTGGGTGTCGCTGGACGAGGCCGACGACGACCCGGTCCGGTTCTGGACCTACGTCCTCACCGCGCTGCACCGCGCTGCACCCGAGCTCGCGGAGGGCGCGCTCGGTGCCCTGTCGACGCCCGGGCTCGACCCGGTGGACCTCGCGCTGCCCCTGCTGCTCAACGCCCTCGTCGAGCTCGACGGCCGCTACGTCCTCGTGCTCGACGACTACCACGTGATCGGCGACCCCCGCGTGCACGAGGGCGTCGAGTTCCTCCTCGCCTACCTGCCGCCGACCCTGCGCCTGGTCCTCGCCGGCCGATCGGACCCGCCGCTGCCGCTGGCGCGCCTACGGGCCCGGCGTGAGCTGACCGAGATCCGCGCCGCCGACCTCGGCGTCCGGCCCGACGAGGCCGCCGCGCTGCTCCGCGCCGTCGGGGAGGTGCCGTTCGGCCCCGAGGCCGTCACGGCGCTCTGCGCCCGCACCGAGGGCTGGGCCGCCGGCCTGCAGCTCGCCGCCCTGACCGTGCGCGGCGCGGCCGACCCGGTCACCGCCGCCACGACGATCCGCGGGGACGACCGGCACGTCCTGGACTACCTCAGCGCGGAGGTGCTCGACCGGCTCGGGGCCGACCACCGCGAGTTGCTCGTCCGGACGTCGGTGCTCGAGCGGCTCACGGGGCCGCTCTGCGACAGCGTCCTCGGCCGGGGCGACTCCGCCGAGGTCCTCCGGGCCCTCGACCGCGCCGACCTCTTCGTCGTCCCGCTTGACGCGCGCCACGACTGGTACCGCTGCCACGGGCTGTTCCGGGACGTCCTGCGGCGCGAGCTGGACAGGACCGACCCGGCGGAGCCCGCCCGGGTGCTCGCCCGTGCCGCCGACTGGTTCCTCGCCCGCGGCGACCTCGTCGAGGCCGTCGAGCACCGTCTCCGGGCGGGCGACGAGCCGGCGGCGGCCGATCTCCTCCGGTCGAGCGTGCCGTGGTTCCTGGAGCGCGGCGCGCTGACCACCTACCTCGAGCTCGGCCAGCGGATGTCACCGGGCACGGTGCTCGCCGACCCCCGGCTCTGCGTGGCGCTCGCGTGGGCGGCCGCCATGAACGGCCGCTTCGACCGGATGGGGCCCTGGCTCGACGCCGCCGAGGACCTGATCGACGACGACACCCCGGCGCTCGAGGGCTGGCGCACGGCGCGCGGGGCGGCCGCGACCATGCGCGCCGTGGAGCTCGTCATCGCGCGCGCCCAGGCCGGGCCCGCCCTCGAGGCCTCCGCGCACGCGGTCGCCGAGGAGACCGATCCGCTGGTCGAGGGCTACGTCATGGCCCGCACGGTCCGGGGGGCGGTCCTCGCGGCCAGCACCCGGCACGAGGAGGCGGTCGCCTGCCTCGACGAGGCGTGGGAACGTGCGCGGGCCCTCGGGCTGCCCCCGCTGCTGGCCCTGCAGCCCGCCAGCATCCTGGGCGTCGCCCTCACCGAGACCGGGCGCGTCGACCGTCTCCGCCGGCTGCTCACCGACGTCGCGCCCGCCCTCGACGCGGCCGAGCGGCAGTGGGGCACCGCCACGACCCCCGGCGTCGCCAGCCTGCGCACCGCCCAGGCCCGCCTCGCCCGCGCTGACGGCGACCGGGAGGGAGCGCGCACCCTGCTGCTGCGTGCCGTGGAGCTCGCCCGCACGTCCGGGGAGGCCCCCGGGCTGCTCAGCGCGCTCACCGACCTCGCCGAGGTGGAGCTGGACGGCGGGGACGCGCCCGCCGCGCGCGCGGCGCTCGCGCAGGCCCGCGGGGTCGGCGAGCACGAGCCGGTGCTCACGCTGTTCGTCGACCGGCTGGCGGCGCTCGAGCGCCGGGCCGGCCGGAGGGCGGCTCCTCCCCCGCGCCGGGCCGACGAGATCGTCGAGGAGCTCACCGACCGCGAGGCCGCCATCCTGCGGGCGCTCACCGGGGACGCCACGCAGCGCGAGATCGGGGCGTCGCTCTACCTCTCCATCAACACCGTGAAGGGGTACACCAAGATCCTCTACCGGAAGCTCGGGGTCTCCACCCGCGCGGAGGCCGTCCACCGGGCCCGCGCGCTCGGCCTGGTGGGTTCCGCCGGCCACGGCTCCGCGAGCGGACCGGTCACGACGCGCCCGTGAGGACCGGGTGTGCGCCGGCGGGGACGAGCAGCCGGCGCGGCACGGCCAGGGCCAGCAGCGGCACGGTGAGGCTGACGGCGACGAGCAGCGAGGAGAACGTGGTGATCGCCGCCGCCGGGATCACGACGAGCTTGAACGCGTCGACCGCGGTGTGCACGAGCGCCGGCGCCCACACCGTGTTCCCGCCCGTCTCGTACAGGTAGCCCAGCGGGAAGGCGGTGACCGCGGCGACCAGCACCGCGCCGAGGCCGATCGCCGGGCCCATGGTGACGACGATCGGGACGTGGGCGGCCGCGATCAGGGGCATCGTCCACCAGGTCGCGGCCCGGAAGCCCCGGCCGGCGCGCAGCCGCCGGAACACGTAGCCCCGCCACACGAGCTCCTCGGCGATGCCGTGGAACGCGAGGACGCCGACCAGCAGCCAGGGCCAGTCGGGGCGCAGCGCCGGCGCGGTCCCGCTCACCACGGCGGTCAGCGGGAAGGCGAGCAGCACGAGGCCCGACACCACGGCCGCCACCGCGAGCGCCCGCCCGCAGGGACGGCCCAGACCCACCCGGCGCAGCGCCACGCCGAGCGTGCACCGCCACGCCACGGTCTCCACGCCGAGGGCGGTGGCGAGCACGGCCGCGAGGATCGCGAGGCCCCACCGGCCGGTGGCGTCCAGCGCGCTCGTCCCCAGGAGCACCGCGGAGAGCACCGCGAAGCCCGCGAGGAACCGCACCCACGACCGGGCCGTCGCCACCGGTTCGTCCGTGGCGGTCTCGTCGCGCGTCATGGCCGTACCTCCCCGGCCGCGCTGCGGACGAGGCGGCCGACCCGGAGCGTCGCGGCCACCCGGGTGGCGCCGCACCACCCGCGCCGCGCCCGACCCGGGTGCTCAGGCGCCCCCGGTCGGTACGGCGGTGGGGGCGGTGCCGGACATCGATGCCCTCGGCAGGTGCTGCGCCCAGGGCGCGGCGTCCTCGAGCTGGCGGGCCAGGCGCAGCAGCAGGCCTTCGCTGCGCAGGCGCCCGACGAACTGCACCCCCATCGGCAGGCCCTCGGCCGTCCGGTGCAGCGGCAGGCTGATGGCGGGACGGCCCGTGATGTTCGCCAGCTGGGTGTAGGGGACCCACGCCAGGTTGCGCTGCACGACCTGGTCCACGATCCCCGTCCGGCGGAGCAGCCCGGCGGTCCTGGTGCGCAGCAAGCCCGCCGTGACCGCCTGCAGGGCCGCCGGGGTGTCGAGGGCACCGATGCGGATCGGTGGCTCACCGAGGGTCGGTGTCAGCAGCAGGTCGTGGTCGGTGTGGAGAGCGGCGAGCGCCGCGACGTGGTCGCGCCGGCGCTCCTGGGCCGCCTGCAGCTCGACCGCCGAGAAGGACCGCCCCAGGGCGGCCATCATGCGGGTGTCCAGCTCGAAGCCCTCGTCGCCCGCCCCGGTCTCCCGCGCGACCTGGTCGACCTCGATCGCCTGGTGGACGAACCAGATGGTCAGGAAGTCCTTCCCCAGCTGCCGGTCGTCGTGGGGCGGCCTGACCTCCTCCACCCGGTGTCCGAGGTCGGTGAGCAGCTGCGCGGCGCGCTCGACCGCGAGGACGGCCTCGGGGTGCGGCTGGTCCCGCAGCGCGCAGTGGGTCGTGTAGCCGATGCGCAACGGTCCGGGTGCCTCGTCGAGCTGCGCGAGCAGCGACCGCTCCGGCGCGGCCGACGCGTACGGGCTCATGTCGTCGGAGCCGATCACCGCGTCCAGCATCGCCGCGGTGTCGCGGACGGTGCGGGAGACCACGCCGTGGGTCGCCAGGCCGTCCAGCGGCTCGCTCTCGTGCGGCCCGAACGGCACCAGCCCCCGGCCGGGCTTCAGGCCGACGAGGCCGCAGCACGCGGCGGGGATGCGGATGGAACCCCCGCCGTCGCTGGCCGCGGCCACCGGCACGATCCCGGCGGCGACCGCCGCCGCCGACCCGCCCGAGGAGCCTCCCGGCGTCCGGTCCAGGGCCCACGGGTTGCGGGTGGGCCCGAAGGCCGTCGGCTCGGTGACGCCCTTCGCCCCGAACTCGGGCGTGTTCGTCTTGCCGAAGACGACCAGCCCGGCGTCCAGCCACCGCTGCACCACGGTGCTCGTGACGTCGGCCCGCCGGCCCACGAGGGCCCGGCACCCGTCGGAGGTGGGCTGTCCCGCCAGGTGCTGGTGCAGGTCCTTGAGCAGGAACGGCACCCCGGCGAAGGGGCCGGTCAGCGGCTGCCCGACCCGCTCGTCGGCGTGGTCATCGAGCCAGTGGCAGAGGGCGTTGACGGCGGGGTCCACCGCCTGCGCGCGGAGGCGTGCCGCGTCGAGCAGCTCCCGGGCGGTCACCTCGCCCGCGGCCACCAGGCGGGCCAGACCGACCCCGTCGTGCTCGAGGTAGGCGCTCTCGTCCACGTCCCGGCCTCCGTGTCAGGTCCTGGTCTTCTTGGGGATGTAGAGGTCGGTCAGGGTGCCCTCGAAGGCGTCGGCCGCCATGCCGATGGTCTCGGACAGCGTCGGGTGGGGGTGGATCGTCAGGCCGATGTCGGCGGCGTCGGCGCCCATCTCGATGGCCAGCCCGGCCTCGGCGATGAGGTCACCGGCGGCCGGCCCGACGATCCCGGCGCCGATGATGCGGTCGGTCTCGGTGTCGAAGAGGATCTTGGTGGACCCCTCGGACCGCCCGAGCGAGAGCGACCGCCCGGACGCCGCCCACGGGAAGGTCCCCGAGCCGTAGGACAGGCCGCGCGCCTTCGCCTCGTTCTCGGTGACCCCGACCCAGGCCACCTCCGGATCGGTGTAGGCCACCGAGGGGATGCACCGGGCGTCGAAGGCGCTCTTCTGCCCGGCGGCGACCTCGGCGGCCACCTTCCCCTCGTGCACCGCCTTGTGCGCGAGCATGGGCTGGCCGACGACGTCGCCGATGGCGAAGACGTGCTCGACGTTGGTGCGCAGGCGCTCGTCGACGGGCACGAAGCCACGGTCGTCGACCGCGACACCGGCCGCGTCGAGGCCGATCGCGGCCCCGTTCGGACGGCGGCCCACGGCGACGAGCACGGCGTCGAACGTCGCGGTGGCCGGGGCCTTCCCGCCCTCGAACGACACGGTCAGCCCGTCGTCGCCCGCGGTCACGTCGGTGACCTTCGTCGAGAGGAACAGGTCCTCGTAGCGCTTCCCGATGTGCTGGGCCAGCGGCTTGACGAGGTCCTTGTCGGCGCCCGGGATGATCTGGTCCATCAGCTCGACGACCGTGATCCGCGAGCCGAGCTCGGCGTACACGGTCGCCATCTCGAGGCCGATGATGCCGCCGCCGAGGACGAGCAGGCGGCCTGGGACCTCGGCGAGGTCGAGGGCCGTGGTCGAGTCCAGCACGCGCGGGTCGTCGTGCGGCACGAACGGCAGGCGCACCGGCTCGGAGCCGACGGCCACGATCGCCTGGTCGAACCCGACGACGGTGGTCGTCCCGTCCGTCGCGGTGACCTCGACGCGGTGGGGCGAGACGAAGCGGCCGTGGCCCTGCAGCGTCGACACCTTGCGCTGCTTGGCCAGCCCGGTCAGGCCCCCGGTCAGCCGGCCGACGACGCCGTCCTTCCAGCTCCGCAGCGCGTCGAGGTCGATCTCCGGGGCCCCGAACCGCAGGCCGTGCTCGCTCATCTCCTTGGTCTCGGCGATCACCTTCGCCGCGTGCAGCAGCGCCTTCGACGGGATGCAGCCGACGTTGAGGCAGACCCCGCCGAGGGTGTCGCGGGCGTCGACGACCAGCACCTCGAGCCCGAGGTCGGCGGCGCGGAAGGCCGCGGTGTAGCCGCCGGGGCCGGCCCCGAGCACCACGAGGCCGACGTGCCGGTCCTCGTGACCGTCCGACGAGGGCGTCGGGGCCGCGGGCCTCGTCTGCTCGACGGCGGGCCGGTCCGCGGCGGTGGTCGTCTTGCGCACCGGCGCGGGGGTGGACGGCGGGCCGTCTCCCGTCGGTTCGACGACCAGGATCGGCGTGCCGCGCGAGACCGTGTCGCCGACCGCGACGTTGACCTCCCGGACCGTGCCCGCCACCTCGGCCGGCACGTCCATCGTGGCCTTGTCGGACTCGAGGGTCAGCAGCGGCTCGTCGAGGGCGACCTCGCTGCCGACGGCGACGTGGACCTCGATGACGGGGACATCGGTGAAGTCGCCGATGTCGGGGACCTCGACGACGACGGTGTCAGCCACGAGGGGCGCTCCTTCGGGACGCGGGGGCTCGGGTCACAACAGCAGGCGGCGTTCGTCGCCCAGGGTGTGGGCGAGGTGCCGGGTGAAGCGCGCGGCCAGGGCCCCGTCGATGACCCGGTGGTCGTAGGACAGGCACAGCGGCAGCAGCGTGCGGGGCACGAACGCCTCGCCGTCCCACACCGGGGCGACGCGCGAGCGCACGACGCCCAGGATCGCGACCTCGGGCGCGTTGACGATCGGGGTGAACGCCGTCCCCCCGATCCCGCCGAGGCTGGAGATCGTGAACGTGCCGCCGCTCATGTCCTCGGCGGTGAGCTTGCCGTCGCGGGCCCGGGCCGAGACCTCGCCGAGCTCCTTCGAGATCTCGACGATGCCCTTGCGGTCGACGTCGCGGACGACGGGCACGACCAGCCCGCCGGGCGTGTCGACGGCGACCCCGAGGTGGTAGTAGCGCTTCATGATCAGCGCGTCCTTCTCGGGGGTCAGCGAGCTGTTCAGCGTGGGGTACGCCTTGAGCGCGGACACCGCGGCCTTCATGAGGAACGCGAGCAGCGTTACGCGGTAGCCCTCGTTCTTGGCCTGCGTGTCGAGCTCCTTGCGGAACCGGTCGGTGTCGGTGATGTCGGCGTCGTCGTTGTGCGTGACGTGGGGGACGTTGAGCCACGAGCGGTGCAGGAACGGCCCCGAGATCCTCGTGATCCTCGACAGCGGCTGCGTCTCGACCGGGCCGAACCTGGAGAAGTCCTGCGCCGGGATCTCGGGGATGCCCGAGCCGCCGGAGGGCGCGGAGGGCGCGGCGGGCGCGGCGGCGGGGGCCTGCTCCCCCGGCCCGCGCACGTGGGCGAGCAGGTCGGACTTGGTGATCCGGCCCTTGGGCCCGGTGCCCTCGACCTGGGCCAGGTCGACGTCGAACTCGCGGGCCAGCTTGCGGACGCTGGGCCCGGCGTGGACGGGGAGCCCGGCACCGTTCGACGAACCGTTGCTGGACGGGGCCGCCGGGGCCCCTCCGTTCTGCGAGGCCTTCTCCGTGGCCGGCTCCTGCGCGGTGATCTCGGCGTCGGCGGCCGCGGGCGCGTCCTTCGGCACCGGGGCGTCGGACTCGGTCGGGCCGTCCTCGGCCGGCTCGCCGTCGGCGGCGTCGAGCAGCAGCACCGGCGTGCCCTGGCTGACGGTGTCGCCGACCGCCACGAGCACCTCGGTGACGCGGCCGGCGTGCGACGACGGCACGTCCATCGTCGCCTTGTCGGACTCGAGCGTGGCGAGCGGATCGTCGACGGCGATCACGTCGCCGACCGCGACGTGGAGCTCGATGATCGGGACGTCGGTGAAGTCCCCGATGTCGGGGACCTCGACCTGGGTAGCGGCTGGGGCCGTCATGGGTTGCCTCGCACGATCGGGGGCGGGTGGAGGGGGATCAGGCGTGCGCCGGGGCGGGGCGCTCGGGGTCGACGCCGTAGCGCTCGATGGCCTCGGCGACCCGCTCGGGCGGGACGACGCCGTCGCGGGCGAGGGCGGAGAGGGCGGCGACCACGACGTAGCGGCGGTCGACCTCGAAGAAGTCGCGCAGCGCCCGGCGGTAGTCCGAGCGGCCGAAGCCGTCGGTGCCCAGCACCGCGTATCTCCGGTCGCCCACGAACTCGCGGATCTGGTCGGGGAAGGCGCGCATGTAGTCCGTCGCCGCGACCACCGGGCCGGCCGGGCGGTCCGCCAGGCACTGCTCGACCCACGAGAGCCGGGGCGTCTCGGTGGGGTGGAGCATGTTCCAGCGCGCGACGTCCATGCCGTCGCGGCGCAGCTCGGTGAAGCTCGGCGCGCTCCACACGTCGCCGACGACGCCCCAGTCGGCCTCGAGCACCTCGGCGGCGGCGAGCACCTCGCGCAGGATCGTCCCCGAGCCCATCAGCTGCACCCGCGGCCGGGCCCTGCCGCGGCCCTTGCGCGCCGGCCCGCCCTCGGCGAGCAGGTAGAGCCCGCGCACGATGCCCTCCTCCACACCCTCGGGCATGGGCGGGTGCACGTAGTTCTCGTTCATGAGGGTCAGGTAGTAGAAGACGTCCTCCTGCTCGGCGAACATCCGCCGCAGCCCGTCCTGGACGATCACCGCGACCTCGTAGGCGAAGGTCGGGTCGTACGACACGCAGTTCGGGATCACCGACGAGAACAGGTGCGAGTGCCCGTCCTCGTGCTGCAGGCCCTCGCCGTTGAGCGTCGTGCGCCCGGCCGTGCCGCCGAGCAGGAACCCGCGGGCCCGCAGGTCGCCGGCGGCCCACGCGAGGTCGCCGACGCGCTGGAACCCGAACATCGAGTAGTAGATGTAGAAGGGGATCATCGGGGTGTCGCTG